>JAYWGF010000001.1:0-3404 GCA_043778395.1 bacterium
TTTTTACAAACAAATGCTATCATTAGCTAAAAGCTATAGACAGCAATGGGAAAATTATGCTCGTAGAATATTATGAATTACTATGATAGCAGGTATGACTGCTTTTGGTAATACAAACGCTCAAACTATAACACAACAAACACAAAATCAAATTACAAATACTATATGACAAAATCTAAACTCTCAGAATAATACTCAAAATCAACCAACAAATCAAAATAGTCAAAACAATACTAATAATTATATATATAATCCAAATGCCTGTGAGCAAATACGAGATAATATATCACTGAGGAATTTACAAAATGAAAAAGATATGATCCGATATGCAAATAAAAAATGATTTGATGGTTTGTGATATAATGAAAAATCAATACTGCAAAACAAATACTGAATATCAAACAATAGCGATCTTAATAAAATATCAAAACAAATAAATAATTATTTTAATATAAACTATAATCAATCTAAACATAGACGAACCAAAATCAAAAATATAGCTAGCTCTTTGGTATATATTGACAAATCTGCCAAAAAACTTGAAACCAAGTATCCACAATTATGTAATATATTTGAAAAATTAAATTACAAACAACAAATGCAAATGATAGAAAATTACAAAAAAATTTGATCTAATTGGAATAATATTAGCAAAAATAATATAGATAAAAAAACCCTAGCTTGATACTGTATCAATAATCGTCAGCAACTAAATGATGTCATAGATTCTATGGAATGATCAAATAAAATTAAAATAACTATATAGACAAATATATAGTTTTTTTATACAAAAAAATATTCTGACTATTTATTTTTTCAGAATATTATTTGATTTATATTTTCTGCATCTTCGGGTTGTAATGTTTTTTGTTTATTATATTCGTAATCTTTTGGTAAATCTTTTACTTTTTTTTGTCCTGATTTTATCTGACCAGCGGTTATATATGGATCTCTTAGATATCATCAATCTATTCCGTATTCTTTTAATATTTCTTCAATATATACAAGTGAATTTTCTACTGATTTGACTATTTTTTCATGTGTTTTACTTAGTGCTTGTATTCATATTTCTGCTGCTGCTCATATTGTTTTATTTTCTATTTTTTTAGTAAATCGGTTTGCTACTACATCTTTACCATAATCCAATATTAGTATATTTAGGATATCATCAAAAAATATACTTCACAAATTGGTATTTTCTATTTTATATTTTGATAATATATCATCATATCTCCAAAGAATTCCTGCATTAAAAAGTAAATTTCACTTATTTCATAATATAGATGATCATATAGAGTTTATTCAAATTCAAGAGCTAGGACTAAGTATTTCTTTGAAATTTTTTACTTTTTCCAATGCTAGTTTTAATGTGTTATATTTTTCCAAAAATGAAATAGCTTTTTTTTGAGTATTTGTATTTGATAATACATTTGTAGTTTGAGATCTTGCATTATTATATAATTGATATGGCGATATATGATCTGATCATCAAGTAAAGTTTTCTCAAAAAGTTATAACTGAAGGCATCTTATATATATTATATTATTAAAAATTTATGCTGCTGGCTCAGTTGCTGATGCTGCTGTCTCAGCGACTGGACTAGTAAAACTGTCAGATCATCGTCATTTACCATCAAAATACCAATATTTTGCCTCAGATCATTCTATCATAAGTTTATTTTTATATTCGTTACCAAGTGCTACTTGTGTCGTAGTTCATAAACCATTTCACATAGCCCTTACTCATGCGTACATTCATGCCATAGTTGGCTTTGTAAAAATCAATTGACCAGCTATCAATCATGTATTCAAAATACTTCTTCACCATTTTAGTGGATTTAAACCGAATCATCTTTTCATTTCTCACCATATGTTTTTACCAGCCTCTTTAGTATTATCAAATGTGTTTAGAATAGCGTTTTTAGTTGATTCAACTATATTTGATACACCTCCAAGTATTTTACCAACTCATTTCATTCTATTTTGACTTTCTGTACTTCATTCTTTATGAAAATCTGCATTGCTTGTTTTTTTGAATAAACTCATTTTGTTTTATTTTATATATATAAATCATAAATATATTCTGACATAATTTTACCAAAACTTATAAAGTCAAAATATACATTATATCCAAAAATAATTATAATGAATTTATTTTATTTGTCAAGTAAATATAGAGGGGTATTTTGTATATATATTTCTTTAAAAAATATAGCCACAAATTAATATATATAAAAAAATAATTGTTAATATTTGAGTCAAAGATAGATTAGTTTTTTGTCAATACATATATCAAACAAAAACAAAAATTATTTTAGCAATATACCACAAAAAAGTATATATATCATAATTGATTGATTTATATTACTAAAATCATTATAATAAGACATATATTTATTACAAAAAAATAAAATGAAAAAAATTATATTTGTATTTATGATAAGTCAGATTATATTTTATTTTTGTAATTCTAAAACTTTTGCACTAGATATAAGTACAGGTGCAAATATAGATAGTGGTAGTAGCTATGACCAAAAATTGCAACAAAGGGCGGATTTTTTGCTACAAATCAAAAAGCAATATCAACAAGATCAATGATCAGATAGTAGTAAGCCAAAAGATGATATAGATCTCAAAAATGCAAAAATAAATATAGATCAAATCAATTCTCAATTGGAGGATTTATCAAAACAATTTGATGATCTTACTGCCAAAAAAAATCAAAATAATGCAAAATATACGGAAGTAAAAAAATCTATGAAGAAAATTATAGATAAATCCTTGGTAATTCGCAAGATAGTAGATGATAGAATTACTAAGCTAAATTTGTACACTAAGCAAATGATAGAAATAAAAAAACAGCTAGAAGAATGACAAAATAGCCTAGATAATATCAAAACATATTTGGTGAATTTTAGTAATATAATATATAATATAAACAACGAATACTATAATAAAGATACAAATCAAATAGATGATATAAAGCTGATATTGAAGTCAGAAAATATAGCAAATACCTTATCGTCTGAAGAATTGCTCAAAATATTATCAGCAAGATTTACACAACTTATAAATTATATCCAAATCAAACAAAGAGATTTGCAGGATAAACAAGATGTTTACAACAAATTTCGTGTCCAATACAAAGAAGAAGTAGCTAGTTATCAAAATGAAATAGAATTAATAAATGAACAAAAAAAATATCTTTTAGATTTTATAAAATTATATCGTGAAGATAAAATAAACTTGGAAATGGAAGACCAAAGCATGTTTGATGATTTTAATAAAGTAAAAGCCGCTATAGCGCAATATATATCCCAAACCAAAACCTTATCACAATCTACCAAGGCTACACTAGGTAGTGTAAGTGCGTGAGATACTGGCCAAGATATCAATTACCTCAGT
>JAYWGF010000002.1:0-3373 GCA_043778395.1 bacterium
TTTACTATAAACAAAACTAAATGATTAGCTAGAACTGGAACTATAAATCTCAATGGTATAGTGATGCAAACTCCAGTATTTATGCCTGTAGGTACCAAATGAACAGTAAAGTGAATACCTTTGACTATGCTAAATGATCCACTATATATATGAAATGACATCCAAACTAATATCATACTTGGTAATACATTCCATCTATATCTGAAGCCTGGAGATCAGTTAGTAAAAAAAGCAGGTGGTTTACATAAGTTTATAAATCGAGATAAGCTAATACTTACAGATAGTGGTGGCTTTCAAATATTTTCTCTATGATTATGAAATAAAAACTGAAGCAAACTTGTAAAAATATATGATGATCATGTAGATTTTCGTAGTCCATATGACGGTAGCAAGCATGTATTTACACCTACAGGTACTGTAGATATACAAAATAACCTTGGTAGTGATATCATGATGATGTTAGATGTATGTGCGCCTACTCACGACACTACCAAAGAAACTACAGCAAAATATATGAACCTAACTCATAAACGAGCCAAAATTCAGTCAGAATATCACCATAATATATATAACCAAACAAAATGAGTTCTATTTCCTATAGTGCAGTGAGGTATATATGATGATTTGAGAGAGGAGTCTGCTAGATATATATCTCAATTTGCGGTAGATGGTATAGCTATATGATGATTATCAGTTGGTGAGAGTAAAGCAGATATGAATCGCACTCTCGCATTCTTGTCTGATAAATTACCTATAGACAAGCCTAGATACTTGATGTGAGTAGGTACGCCTGAGGATTTAGAATTTGGAATACTACATGGCGTAGATATGTTTGATTGTGTGTTACCTACTAGACTAGGGCGTCATGGAGTAGCTATGGCATACGGTGGTAATATGAAACTTCGCAATGCTCAATACAAAGAAGATTTCTCACCATTGGTTAGTGATTGTAGCTGCGTAGCTTGTCGCAATCATACACGTGCATATATACATCATCTCATAGGTGAATGAGAAATGCTAGGTGGTATATTATTGAGTCTGCACAATATATCTTACCTACACCAAATTACCAACAAAATGAAAAAATATATAAACGAATAATCATAGATATAATTTTATAATCTGACTAATATAATATGGATTCCTCAAAGCAACTAACCACATCAATCGATAAATTTACTACTACTAAATCGACTATCGAGCAAATTATAAACTGAACTCAAAAATTACTAGGTTTTAGCGATGAAGAGTGGAAAAATTTATGAAATGATAAAAAAAATACTTCACAACTGATTGCTTATATGAAGTCTTATATTACTAGTCTAAATATAAAAAATCCATATTTGAGCGAAAAATACTATAATATGATCGATGATTATTTTCCTAAGCCACCACAATACAAGTTTCAAAAAACTCCACAAGATTTGGAAGAATTATTTTGACTAAAGCAATCATAATATATTGTATACCAAAAAATCTATTGCATATTATCAAAATAAATATATATATGTATATCCTTTGGGAAATATATTGACATAATGTCACATATATGATTTATATCATAATTATTCTTATAAAATGGAAAATGTAAATAATTTATTGGAGGTATCTACAGATAACGAAGAAGTCTTAAGAGAAGTTTTGGAAGAAATAGTAAAAAATGCAAAAAATAAATGAAAAACAGTAGATTATGCTATTCTAGAATATTACACAAATGCGACCAAAGAAAAACAAGTATTTTCTTTATGAGAACTTGAATTGATGAGATTATATATTGATTCATGAGAAATAGTGAAACCAATTCTTTTGGCTATCAAAAAAATGGAAAAAGAATCAAAAGAAAGTCAGACCAAAGAAGCCAAAAAACAAACCGCCGAAGTTTTGGAAGCTTAATATATATAATAGTAAATAAATTATGAAAAAAACGATAGAAAATTGAAATCAATAAAATAACCTTTTGCCAGAAAATATAAGTAATTTGGTAGATTTGCTCATAAATTGACAATATCCTACCATAAATGATTATAACTATGATATATTTTATTATATATATAATTATAATTGAAATGATACAGATATACAGCTTGCTAAAATCGAACTAGAGCAATCTTACCAAGAGATGAATTATATATAAGTATCAAAAAATGAAAAAAACTTTGAGATGAAAAGCCCAAAGTATCACAAGATCATATAGCAGAAAATTGTAGACTTATATTATGAGTATTAACAGAACAAACTAAATATATATAAAAAGTTTGTTTTTTATTATTAAAAATATATCAATAAAAAATCCGACTAATTTATAAGTCAGATTATTACTAATATATACAAACTAACCTATCAATATGCCAGGTCACATAGTAGGAGCTATTACTACTTTTTTGAGAACTTTACCTTTTATGGCTGTAGGTTTGTTTTCTTCCAAAGTTCTTATAACCATTTGTATATTTTCCACTAATTTGTTATCGTCAAAAGACATTTTGCCTATTCACAATTGTATATTACCAGTTTTGTCAAGTTTGTATTCTATTCTTCATTTTTTAATTTCATCAATTGCATTTATGAGATTATTGGTTATAGTTCCAGTTTTTGCACTAGGCATAAGTCATTTTGGTCATAGTATTTTAGCAACTTTAGCCAAGTCTTTTACCATATCTACTGTAGTCACTAATACATCAAATTCTACCTTACCAGCTTCTATATCCTTTATCAAATCTATACTACCCGCTCTGTCTGCGCCTGCTTTTTTTGCTTCTTCTACTTTATCATCAGAAACAAATGCACCTACTCTCACTACTTTACCAGTACCATGAGGCAATATAATAGTACCTCTCATCATTTGATCATTATATTTTGGATCAGCAAAAGTTTTGATAGATAATTCTAGACTTCAGCCAAATTTTGAATAACTTACCTGCTTTGCTAGTGCTACAGCTTGTGTCAATTCATAAATTTTACCAATTTCTATCAATTTTTTTGCAGCTTCATATTTTTTGCCATGCTTAGATTTGGCTTGTTTTGTTGTTTTCATGATTTTTGTATAATTTTATAAAATGGTGCAAACGACTATCAGTCTCCCAATAAATATAATATATATATTCTGACTTCAAAATCAATATTCTTTATAAATATATACAAAGTAGGAAATTCTTCATAAGCTAAAATAGCTAATATAGCTCCACCTCCAGTAGACACATGATTAAAATCATGAATATCTATATCAAACTTATTTATAGCCTCAATAGTATTTTCTCATCAAATTAAAGTATAAGCTGATTTATTTCCACGTAGTGGGTTTAAAACCCCCAGCTTTAGCTGGACACGGTGCAACGAAGTTGCAAAGTAATGGGATATATATAATAATGGTATTTAG
>JAYWGF010000003.1:0-3361 GCA_043778395.1 bacterium
CCTCCATCACGAGAGACGGAAATAGCTGTTTGGATATATGGCATAGCTTGTGCAAATACACTAGATGTATTCATGACTAAGCCAAGTATATATATACTAGCTACTCATACATTGATAATTTTTGATAATTTCATTTTTTTGTTTATTTTATATAAAATAAAAATATATATTACGTAAATATTATAGTCTGATGTATCTCCAGTGTCAAACAAATTTGATTTGAAACTTCAAAAGTAGATATATTTATTTGGTATATATTTGATTATGGATATATCGTATTGACATATATATTTATATTTTGTTTATATATTATATTTTGTTTACCATACTCTGAAGGTATGGCTTTATGCTTTTTGTTTATGGTACGGGATATATTATGTAAACTGCATTTTGTGTATAAAAAAAACACAACATTATATTATGTAAATAATATATACTTCACTTTGTGCACCGTACCCTGAAGGGTATGGCTTTATGGATTTTACAATTTGCTTTTGTTTTTGATATATATATTTGATATTTACAAAAAATCTTACCCAAAGCCGTACCCTTCAGGGTACGGGGTATATTATGTAAACTGTATTTTATGTATAAAAAAAACACATAATCATATTATGTAAATAATATATATTGCATTTTATGCACCATACCCTGAAGGGTATGGCTTTATGATTATTGTTTACGATAGGAGTATATTATGTAAACTGCACTTTGTATATATAAAAAAAACACATAATCATATTACGTATATAATATGTATTGCATTTTATGCACCATACCATAAATGATATGGCTTTATGATTTTTGTTTGTAATTGCTATATCACTATAAAGTCAGACTATATATATGATATCAATATATATTACAAATCACTATTTTGCAAAGCTACTATTCTATCTTGCAATTTTGGATGAGTAGAAAATAAATTCATAAAATATTTACCTGAAATTATTTTGAGATTACTATTTGTGTCACTAGATACCTCATATTGTCACTCATATAATGAAAGTTTTTGAAGAGCTAAAAGCATATATGACTTATTATTCCGGATTTTTGCCGATCATAGATCTGCTTTATATTCTCTAATTCTACTAAATCGACTAGACACTATCATCCCAAAAAATCCCAACACTCGCTCTAGTGCAAGCGTCACAAATGGATTATAACCACTAGATTTTTCATTATCTCATCTCATGCCCATACTGACTACTCTACTCAGCCAAAACACAAATGTATTTAGTACTCCATTTATCAATGTCATAGTCACCATATCTCAGTTTAGTACATGAGTCAATTCATGTCATAGTACTCATTTTATTTCATCTTCTTTCATAAGCGTGATAAGTCAAGTACTGACTGCTATTAGACAGTTATTTTTGCTAGATCATGTAGCGAAAGCATTTGGTTCTGACGATGTATATATACCTATTTCTGGTAAATTTATACCATTTTGTGAAGATAGTGTATTTATGATATTATATATAGACTGACTCTTGGCATCTAGAATATGTATATTATCTAAGGTTATCATCTGCATATCATAAGCAGATTTGGCAGAAATCTTACTCAAAAATAACGAAGCCAAAGCACCACCAAATCATATCACAGATGCTATGATTAGTAATATACCACTGCGATCATTTATATTTATGCCAAATATTTTGGATAGCAAAAATAATATAATACTGATGCTTAGCACTACTCACAAATTTACCAATACCAATCGAGATATTTTTTTTATAAAATCAAACATTTTTATTTTTTTTGTTAAAGTATATATTATCCAAATAAACCCATCACTCAAAACTCTACTCCCAATTCTTGCAATACCCCATTTAGTCAGTATATTTTTTTGATATTATATTTATCGGCCTTTTTTACTTTGCTAGATGGATCTGTTCATATTATCAATAAATTTACATTTGCAGTAATATTTTCACAAAATTCTGCGCCCGATATTACCAATTTTTGGATAATTTGCTCTCTTGATATTTCAAATTTACCACTAATTGCAAATCTTATATATTTGAGCTTATCATCTATATTTATTTCACCAAAATTGTCAAATTTTATACCATAATTGTATAGATTAGTGATAGTCTGACGATTACTTTCATCAGCAAAAAAAACTGCACAAGAGTCTATAGTTTGTAATCATATACCATGTATATTGCTAAGAAAGATTCTATCTGTCATATATTTTGTAAGTATTTCGGGATTCATATTATTTAGTTAGATATTCTTGTAAAATAGACTGTATATATTTAATAATATAATTTTTTTTTAATAATATAATTTTTTATGATTTTTTTTCAAATTATATTTTTTAAACTATATATTTATATTATGTATATTCTGACTTTTATGTTTTGATTTATTATTACAAAAAGTTATATTTTGTGTATAATTTTAGTATTAGTAAAATATATTGATGTCAAATATTGCATTATTACCAAATCTAAAAGATTATCTACAAAAAAAGTCAGACAATATTTCTGATATCTCTAATAATACAATCCAAGAAAAATGACCGGTTTTTATAGATCATTTGTTTGAAAAAATAAATTATCATATCGGCAAAAACGGCAGAATACTGATACTTACACTCACCAAAAAATCTAGCGAAGAAATTGCAAATTTTTTGATATCAAAATGATACAAAACATATTATCTTCATAGCGAAATCAGCACATTTGATCGTTGGGAAATTATAAAAAAATTGAGAACTGGAGAGATAGATGTACTAGTAGGTATAAATTTGCTGAGAGAGTGAATAGATATGCCAGAAGTGAGTATGATAGCTATATTGGATGCTGATAAAGAGGGTTTTTTGAGATCTACTACTTCACTAGTGCAGATCATAGGTCGTGCAGCTCGCAATCCAAATAGCGAAGTAATATTGTATGCAGATAATATGACAGAATCTATGTCAAAAGCACTTTTTGAGACTTACCGCCGCCGCAATACACAAATGGATTACAACAAAATCAATAATATAATTCCGATGCAAGCTATCAGTAATATCAAATCTATAGATTCAGTGAGAACAGATGAAAACTTACAAACTTTTGATAGTTTGACGAGAGGCAAAAATAAAAAACTAAAGCGTATGACCAAAAAAGAAAAAGAAATCATCATGAAAGACCTAAAATGACAAATGGATACAGCAATTGCAAATCGAGAATTTGAGAAAGCAGCTATATTTCGTGATCAAATCAAAGAATTGGACGAAATGTAAAATAACCATTATTGGTTATTGCATATAAAGTTATATCATATATATTCTGACTTTATGATATTATATACCATATTTATTATACAATATATATTTGACTTTGATTTTTATTTGATTATAGATATT
>JAYWGF010000004.1:0-3360 GCA_043778395.1 bacterium
CATAATCTTACAGAAGTCATAGACGCTTGCTTGATGATGATCAAAAAAGTCAAGAATAATGACAATGATAAGTTTGAAGATAAATGAGATAGTCTGACTTTAATGCCTGAAGTAATATTAATAGATGCAGTTAAAACATTAATAAATTCAGATGTAAATTATGATTCTGATAGTTGGGAAATAAATAAAGAATTAGCGGAATACCTAGATAAATTACCACAAAAAAAAATAGTTATTACAAATGCTGCAAATTATAAACTAGAATCTATAAAAGAAATGTTATCTTCTTTTTGACGAGAGATTTTTAGCTTAGAAAATAATCCGCCAAAAGATAATCCTGATTATTTCAAAATATTTTTAGAAAAACAATCACTATCTATAGATAAATATATATATTTTGATCATAAACAAGAAAATATAAATGCTGCACAAAATAACGGTATAAAATCAATATTATATGAATCAAATATTCAAATATTCAAAGACTTAAATACATATAAATCAAATGATATAAGTTCAGACAATGATACTGATATATATATAAATCATGAATTTGATAATGTATCTGTAGATGATATTATGGATATTATCAAATGACCTGACTTTCCTACTGGTGGGACTATTTTTGATCATGAAAACATCAAAACTATATACGCAAAATGAAAATGATCGATACTAATCCGTGGCAAAACTCATATAGAATCAGACAAATGAATAGATAACATAATAATAGACGAAATACCTTACCAAGTAAATAAATCTACTATGGTAGAAAAAATATGAAATTTGGTATCAGAAAAAAAAATAGAATGAATCACAGATATAGTAGATGAAAGCGCCAATAACAAAATTAGAGTAAATATAGAACTTAGAAAATGAACAAATCCACAAACTATATTGACACAACTATACAAATATACAGACTTGCAAACCTGATTTGGACTAAATAATATATCCTTGGTAGAAAAATGACTACAACCAAGATTACTAAATATAAAAGACCTTTTGGTAGAATTTATAGTATTTCGTAGAGAAGTGGTGACTCGTCGCAGTAAATTTCAATTATCAAAAGCAAATGATAGATTGCATATATTAGAGTGATTACAAAGAGCTATAGACATAATCGACGAAGTGATAGCTTTGATCAGATGATCAAATACCACAGAAGAAGCAAAAGAAAATCTTATGAAAAAATTTGATTTTACAGATTTGCAAGCTGAATATATATTAAAACTTACTTTGGGTAGATTAGTGTGATTAGAAATGCAAAAAACACTTGATGAAATATGAGAAAAAAAAAAGTTAATAGAATATCTTACAGAAATTATAAATAATTCGTCCAGATTGGACGAAGTGGTTTGCGAAGAAATTACTGATGTCAAAAATAGATTTGGCGATGATAGAAGAACTACTATAAGCGATGATATATGAGATTTTAGTTGAAATTTCAAAAATTTATTAAAACTACAAGATCTCAAAAAAGAAGATGTAATGTGCTTGATAGATAATAATCATTGTATCAAAATATTGTATCAAAGCAGAATACAAAATGTCCCAGAAGATATAATACATTTGGTAAATACAAACAATCAAGATAAACTAATAGTTATAACAGATATATGAGAACTAGTAATACAAAGACTAAAAGAATTATGATCTTGGACAATCAAGCAAAATTGACTGGATCCTATAAAGCAATGGTGACTAAAAGGTAAAGTAATACTTTGTGAAACGATGGAAGACGATTATGATTCTTTGTGTTTTTTGACAAACCAAAATAGCATTAAGAAAATTGATAAAGAGTTACTGCTAAAATTCAAAAAATTTCCAACTTTTATAATGAATCTTGGCGATAAAGAAAAAATTACATCAATAGTCCCTACTCAAGCGAATCAAAAATTATGAATTATATCAAAACTTGGTAGTCTTGTAGTATTTGATGAGTGACAATTGAGAACTATGGGTAAAACCTCAGGTGGTATAAAATGAATAGAATTAGCAAAATGAGATGAAGTGACTAGCATGTTTGTATATATAGATGAACCTTTTATTATGATATATAGTGATAGATCTGCAAAATTAATAAATGTAGACGATATCAAATTTCATCGTAGATGACATAAATGACAACTCGTAGTATCATTGCAAAAAAATGAGAAAATACTCTGAGCACATGCTATATCAGAATGAAATATCAGAGTAAAACTAAGCAATGATGAAATAAAAACAATACACAACGATAATATGAAGCTTGACGATTTGGATACTCCGATGGAAGCAATCACTAATCTAGCTATAAGCATGGTATATATTCCTTGGGAAGAGAAAACTGCAGCAAAAAAAGCAAAATTAGCAAAAATTTCTGAAACTACAGGCGAAGATAATGACACTACATTGTTTCAAAAAGAATAAATAAAGATTTTTAATCAAAATATAATCCAGCTTAGTGATATAAATATATATCCTGACTCAAAAAAAATCACCCATACATATATATACAAGTGATTTTTTGTTATTTTGGTGATATAGCTATTAAAAAAAATGTAAAATATCTCTACAAAAGGTATTTATATATTTGTAATAATAGTGCATTTTTTTATAATATATTCATATATTATTTGCTACGTCACTATGAAAAAAACTATAAATATAATCATGTTATTGCTAATTATCATTTGACTAATGTATTATTTTGCTGGTCAGCAAATATATATGTACGCAAATACTATATTAGCCAAAAACACTTCCATGGTTCAAAATAATATCAATACTTGACAATTTACTTCACAACAAAATACTATATTATATAGCGGTGATTTTGATAATACACAAGTCATATGATCAGGAAAGTCAGAATATACAATTTATATCACTAGAGAAAACATCATAGACTCTATGGAAGATAAATATATATCTCAAAAAAACTATGAAGGTTTATTTGCTTATTATCAAAAAAAACTGGCTTCGTGAAAAAACGTAAATATAGACAAATTTCTCAATACTATACTAAATCTACCTACTGATAAAATAAATTCTGAAATATACACAAATATACTAGATAAATTATATATCAAAAATAAACTAACGGATTCTGAGCTAAAATATTATAAGACTTTTGCCAATATTATGCAGCTAAAATTTGATGAATTCAATCATGATATAAACTTAATCAATTATAGTGGACTAGATCAAGAAAAAATAAAATTTATTAAGTCTATATATAAGTCAAATGATTTGTACAAAAGTTATAAGAATCCACCAAAATATTACCTAATAGCCTTGTTAGGAAGTAATTTGATTACTAATTGATACTATGAGCCAGCTCGCAGATTAGCAACTGAAATTTTGAAGATAAATGAA
>JAYWGF010000005.1:0-3359 GCA_043778395.1 bacterium
AGAAGATTTTGTAATATGATGGCCTTATAATCGAACTATAGATGAAATAAATTATAATAATAAGTTACGAGTTGATAACTATAATAATAACAGAAGACACACTTGATTATGAATGAATGGGCTGACGCCCATACAAAAACTGCAAGAATTTCTACAGTCAAAGTGTTACCTTAATTGTGCAATAGAACATTATGAGACATAAATCAAAATTTTAGCATATATAATATACAAAATGAAATTAAACAACAGTCAATCAACATTTGTTTCAAAAAAACTTGCAACATTCACATCATGAAGTAGAAAATTACAAATAAATAAATGAGAAATATATAAATTATGATTTGACGGAAAAAATTTTGATTTACTTATCTGATGAATTATTTACAAACTTAGTGCTGAATATAAAAAGGATTTGAAAGATATATTTTGAAATTTTGAAACTAGTTGACCTTGGGATTTGCCAAGTTGAGCAAATATATATAACTAATTTATCTTTATTATAAATATAATGACAATCGAGGATAGATCTAAAATAAAAGAAATATACGAATTGTTATGACTATTTCCGAAAGATAAATGTGACGATAAGATTTCAAAATAAATTAAAGTTTTTTTATTGACTGAAAAGAGAATGCTCCTTGCTTGATTACCAGAAGTGCTTTGTTGTATTTGAGTAGATGAAGAAAATCATAGCAATCATTGTACGTTTGAGGATAAATTTGACTAAAAAATATTTATAATTTGGCATATATATTATGTTATTTTTTTTTATTTGAAATAAGTCAGACAATACCTATAATATCAATATATATATCATCAATCCAAAATATGACTCAAATCAACAAACCAAATCTTATCAAAATAATTTCAAATAAAACTTGACTAAAAATTTCTGTGATAGAAAATATAATCTGACTTCTGGATCAATGAAATACTGTGCCATTTATAGCTAGATATCGCAAAGAAATTACAGAGTCTGCAAGTGATGAGCAGTTGCGTGATTTTCATGATATATATATGTATACACAAAATCTAGAAGCTCGTAAGCTAGATATAATTAGACTAATTGATGAAAAATGATTACTGAGTGATGAATTGCGTATGTCTATATTATCTACAGATACTTTGGCAAGACTTGAAGATATATACAGACCATACAAAGAAAAAAAGCAAACCAAAGCCACAATAGCCAAAGCAAAATGACTTGAGCCTTTGGCGGAAATTTTGCAAATAGGACAAGTAAGCAAAGAAAAATTTGAAGAAGAAGCAGAGAGGTTTGTGATAGATACGGGTGATAAAAAAACTTCAGTCATGAATACTCAAGAAGCCATACAATGAGCCATGGATATATTGGCAGAAAATATAAGTGATAGCGCAGAATTGCGCGATGTCATAAGAAACTATATCAATAAAGATTGAATCCTAAGTACAAAAGCTACCAAAACTTTTGAACCGCAATGAGTGTATAAAATATATGGTGAATACAGCAAAAAATTTGCTGATATACCAAGTTATGCATATTTGGCTATAAGTAGAGCTGAAGAAGAAAAACAACTAAATATATATATTACTGGGGGGTCAGAATTTATCTCTGATCTTACAAAAAAATATTTTGTACCAAAAGAATATGGTAGTGTAGTAAAATATATACACATGTCCATAAAAGATTGACTAGATAGATTATTGATGCCAAGTATTATTCGTGAAGTTAGATCTGATAAAAAGCGTTGGTCTGATGAGGCAGCTATAAAAATATTTGGAGAAAATATGAAACAGCTATTATTGACACCACCTATAAGATGATTGACTGTGATGGGTTTTGATCCAGGTTTTCGTACTGGATGCAAAATAGCAATAGTAGATGGTACAGGCAAATTTTTGATAAATGATGTAGTATATATATCTTTACCTGATAAAAATCACGACTTTGATACCAAAAAAATTCTCAATTTGATAGATAAATATAGTGTAGACTTGATAGTAATATGAAATGGCACTGCAAGTCGCGAATCTACCAAATTTATTTCCGAACTCATCAAGTCAGAAAATTTGAAATGTAAATATATAGTAGTAAGTGAAGCGGGTGCATCTGTATATAGTGCTAGTAAACTTGCGCAAGATGAGTACCCAAACCTAGATGTGACTGTAAGATGAGCTATAAGTATAGCGCACAGAGCACAAGATTCTCTGGCGGAACTTACCAAAATAGACCCTAAATCTATATGAGTATGACAGTATCAACATGATGTAGACCAAAAACTTTTAGCCACCAAATTGGATGAAAAAGTCCAAGATACGGTAAATAACATAGGTGTAAATGTAAATACAGCCAGCTGGACATTGCTAAAATACATATCTTGACTTAGTGAAACTATGGCGAAAAATATTATAAATTTTAGAAATGAAAATGGTAAATTTGATAATAAATCCCAACTAAAAAAAGTCAAATGATTAGGTCCAAAGGCTTATGAGCAGTGCATATGATTTTTGCGTATACTGGATGGTAAGGAGCCGCTAGACACAACTGGCATCCATCCTGATAACTACAAGCAAACTTATGATATTTTGATAAATGAATTTGGTATGATTGTAGATAAAAAAAATATTCTGACTTTACCAATATCGGGTGAATTATTGAAGTCAGTTAATTTATCTCATATATATACAAAATATCAAATTTGATTACAGACACTAGAGGATATATTTGATGAATTGCAAGCGCCAGTTTTGGATCAAAGAACTGATTTATCTTGACCAAATTTTGATGCAAATATATTACAATTTTCTGATATCAAGATTGGAGATAATGTAAAATGAGTGGTCAGAAATATAACTGATTTTGGTGTTTTTGTAGATATATGATTGCATAATGATTGATTTATCCATAAAAGTCAATTAGCTGATAGATTTGTGACTCATCCTATAAATGTAGTAAGCATTGGTCAAAATATAATAGCTAAGGTCATAGATATAGACATAGATAGAGAAAAAGTTTCGCTAAATAGCAAAGATTTTTTTACCATTGATAATAATAAAAATCCTAAGGCTTCGTTTGTGAATAAAGGTCAATCAATTCCAAAACCTGAAGTCAAAATTTCAAATAGTAGTAACTCTGGTATGAAATGAAATATTAGTCGAAAGTAAATATAAAGTCAGAATATTATACTAATATATAAAACTTTATTTCCACGTAGTGGGTTTAAAACCCCCAGCTTTAGCTGGACACGGTGCAACGAAGTTGCAAAGTAATGGGATATATATAATTTCCACGTAGTGGGTTTAAAACCCCCAGCTTTAGCTGGACACGGTGCAACGAAGTTGCAAAGTAATGGGATATATATAATAATGGTATTTAGAAT
>JAYWGF010000006.1:0-3354 GCA_043778395.1 bacterium
ATAGCTATACATATCACTATATGAGATAACCTCAAAACTATACTCATCAATGACGAATATGGCGAGTCAAGTTTTGTAGTAGACTGACATTTGACCAAACAAGAATTAGCTACTCTAGACAAATATGATTATAGATGATATGAGCTAAAATATGATCAAAATGAATCTGACTGGCTGGGCAGATTTAGGGATAAAATTATAGAAAAAAAAAATAATAAATTTGATCTAATAAAAAATAAATCATCAGATAAAAAGGCAAAATTATCAAAACTAGAAATAAATCAACAAAAAATAAATGACATTATGAAGCTATTTGAAGATAAAATTACTATATATAATTTTGAATATCAAAATGCTTGAAAAACATATATATATAATGGAAAAATAGATTGAGTGTTTAATAATAATCATATACATTTATGATTTATGTCTAAATATTCAGATATATATCTAAACATACCCAAAAGTTTTTGATGATTTAATATATTTTTTGAAAAAGGAATAGTAAAATGAAATGAATTATTATCTTGAGCTACCATCAAACTGCTAATAGCAAAATATATATCCAAAAATAAAGATAACCCAAAAGATCCAAAATTACTAAATGCATCAGATCGACAAGGGATACAACAAGAATCAAAAAATATACTCTATTTACTATAGAATTCAGAAATTGAATAATTTAGTTTAGCGAGTATACTGTCTATCTAACTATAAATCCTCATATTATTATAAATAATAAATTAGAATTTATTTAGTTGATAGACTATAAAAATAAAACTTTAGTATATAAACAAAAATAAATAAATATGTCAAACTGCAAAGATCAAATTATAAAAACTATAAATAGCGAACCAGCTTTAGCTACCAATATTAGCAAACTTACCAAAATATCTTGGTGAGACGCAAAAGCAAATTGTATCAAAGAACTATGATGATTATCAAATATAAAAGATTTGATAGATAAGCAATTGGTGGATAAAGACTTATGAGTTCATAATATAGCTAATATCACTGATACTACAAATCTAGATAATAGTAGACCTTCATACTCAAAATCTAATGAAACACCAAGTATAAATGGCTTTTTGAAGTATATGTGATTTGGTCAGTCTGAAAATACATGATCAAAGATACAAACTACGACTTGAGTTAATACTTTACCTTCTAATCAAGAAATTTGATCACAAAATCAATCTGTGGATTTTTGGAGTTATCTATATATATTTTTATCATTTGTTGTATTTTGATTTTTTGTATATTATTTTTTGCGTTTTGTAAAATTTACATTTGGTATATTGTATGATTTGATAAATGCAGATAGGATGGTATATATGAAGATAATTTTACCTAGAGGCGATAGCAAATCTGATCGCGAAGTAAGTCACGAAATCAGTAAAGACGCAAAAGAAAAGATAGGTCGTATGAGTCAAGTATTTCGTAGTCTTCATAAACTAGGTCAGTTATCTGCTTCAGATAATGTACTAAATTTTTTGTTTCAAAAAGCAAAAGTAAGTGTAATATATCATTATGAATTATGAAGCCTGTCGTTTATAGTTAGCACTTATCCAGAATATCAAGAAATAGTAGAATGAGCAATAGCCGCCCAATATCCAGAGTCTAGTATAGAAACTACCATCAGACCAAAATTTTTTGGTAAAAAATACCGAGATGTAATACCTATGGAGCCAGCCAAAGATAGCATATATCCTATCAAAACTTTTAAGCAAATAGAAGATGATCCTATAAATAATATAATAGATACTATAGCCCAGTTTAGTAGTGAAGATACACTAGATATCATCATGACTATCAAGCCAGAGAGAGGTTGATTCAATAAAAAAGCCCAAAAACGATCCGAATGACTTTATCGTAATGATAGCCAATATACAAATCCTATCAAATCATATCAATATATATGAAAATTTTTGAAAAATATTCTTAGTAGTCCTAATAAAGATCAAAATATATCCTGACCTACTTCTTGAGGAAAAGATATGGTGCGTATGACCAAAGCAAAAGAAGAAGCATTAAATGTAATGTGAGAAGAAGCATGACGTCACGCTTTTGAAGCATCTTTGCTAATAGTTTCTAGCAGTGACAATCCCGATAATCCAAAAACAAATATTCGTAATTTGATAGGTGCTTACAATGTTTACAAAGATGAATTTAATAATGAATTGGATGTAAATGAGTGGAAAAACGATATTTTTGGTTGGTTATTGAAACCTTTACGAAAAACTGCAGTAGGTGCACATTTGATACGATTATTTTTTCGTAAGAATATATTTACAGAAAATGCACTTACTAGTTTATTTCACCTTCCTGATGGAGTATATAATAGATCTCCCATTATCAAATGGATGGACTATAAAGTATTATCCGCTCCAGATAATTTGGCAGTTTTGACAAAACCAAATGATGGATTTGTGATTTCTGGTAGTATAACAGAATGATATCTATGAGGCAAAATACCATTACTTTTTGAGGATAGTAAACATCGAGCCGTAGGTCAGACTATAGATAATATAGAAAAAATAATCCCATATGATATATTATTGCACAAAAATATACCAGATACAGATATAATCACAAATGCAGATACCACAAGATCAGTAAAAATATCTGAACAAAAAAAGAGAATTTGACTGAAGGTATTTAAGGATTGATCCTTGGTTGGAGTAAATGTATATCGTAACAAATTTACACCAGTATATATCAAAAGAAAAGATAGATCCAGACATCATTATATAATAGGTAAATCTGGTTGATGAAAATCTGTATTATTATGATTTTTGGCAAGACAAGATGCGCGAAATGGAGATGGTTTTTGCGTGATAGATCCTCATGGCGATCTGGTAGAAGATATCATGAATTATATACCCAAAGATCGTATGAAAGATGTAATATATTTTGACGCTGGCAATGAAGATAGACCTATAGGTCTAAATTTGTATGATATAAATAGTTTGGATGAGGCTGATAGGGTAGTAAACGATGCTACAGAAATGTTTCTCAAAATGTTTGGCCCTGAAGTATTTGGTCCTAGACTTCAAGAATATTTCAAATTTGGAAGTCTGACTTTACTAGAAGACAGAGAAGAAGGTGCTATGCTATTGGATATACCTAGACTTTATACAGATGAGGCATTTCGTGAATATAAAGTAGCCAAAGTGACCAATCCTATAGTTAGAAATTTTCGAGAAAGAACTTATGCATCTATGTGAGATCGTGAAAAAGAAGAAATTATACCTTATCTTACTGCAAAATTTGTATCATTTACTACAAATAGTCTGATCAGAAATATAATCTGACAAACCAAATCTGTAATAAATTTTCGTCAAATAATGGATG
>JAYWGF010000007.1:0-10141 GCA_043778395.1 bacterium
AATTCTAGATAATTATATAAAAATACAAAAATGAGAAGCTGGTTTCACTGATCAATGACCGGCAGATTTATCTTTTTGGAATAAGTATGAAGTAATTACAAACAAACTTCAAACCAAAGGTGATTTATGATGACAGGTAGTGGGAGGATTTGTAAATTTCAATACTATATTATTTTATTTGGCATATTTGATCAGGGTTATCAGTAATATAGCTATAGCCATAGCCGCATTATTTATCATAAGGTGAGGTTATGAATACGTTATGCAGACTTTTTTATGAGATAAAAAGACTACTACATATATTACCAATATTGTTATTTGAATTTTTGTTATGGCTTTTGCTTATGGTATTATCAGAATACTAGCTTTTACATTTTTGAATTAGGCTTATTACAAATCTGTCTCAGACTCTATTTCTATTTTCAAAATCTTTGCTAGTCATAAAAATTAACGATATATTTTCTATAAAATATTCTTTGCAAACTATAGATATATTGTTTTTTATTTCATCCAAAAATTCTTGGCATAATCCATTGTGGATTATAGCTAGATCCAACTGCACGTCAGCGCCAAATATCTTACCAAAATAGCACCTTTCTACCATACTTGGGTATTTTACAAAAATATCCTTGATGTCATTTTTTAGTGAAAGCAGATATAGATTTTTCATTATTTCTCAAAAATCATTTTGTAATCTTATAGACCACTTTAGTTCTGTTTTTTCGATTTCTATAATGCCGGTTTCCGCAAGTATATCTACTTGTTTTTTTATTGCTGGAAAAGTCCGCTCTATTTCATTTTCCAAAGCTCTCATACTAAGTCATTGTCTTCTAAAAATCAAATACTTGATAATATCAGATTTTGCTTTTGATCATAATAATTTTTCTAATCTCATATTTATATCATATATATTCTGACTTTATTTTGTTATTATTTTATTCTATTATGTATATATACACCAAAAATATACTTTATGGTAGTTTTCGTTCTATATAATTTGAAATTACATATATTTTATTTTTTGTCTTTTGATAATATCTTTGAAATACTACAGATGATTTTTTATTTTTTATAGTAAGATATTCTCGATCTACTCCATTTCATAAATCAAGTATTTTGCCATTTTGCACATTGATTATGTATGTTTTTTGGCTAAGTTTAATTTTTGCATTATCTGATTTTTTTGTATTTTTGTTTACTATTTTGTTTCACAAATCATTCAAATTTTCTGTAACTATTATATGATTTTGACTACGCTTGACTATATACATAGCTCATCAGCCATTTTTGGTCATAAAAGTTTTTGTAATTCATGACATATAGCCACTAGCATTTATATTATATTGATGAGATAGTATTTTGCATGTATTATCAATCGTGACTTTGCTATCCAAACAAAATGCAAATACCATAAACGATCCATCTTTTCAAATAAAGTTTAGATTAGTGTTGGAGCCATCCATGAGGGCTTGCTGGTATATACTAGGTTTGCCTCATCGTTTTGATTCAAAAAGCAAACTTCATAATATCAATTTATCATGTTCTACGACTCCAGAGTTTACTCAATTCCATATTCTTGGTCAGTCAGAATATACAAACTCTTCATTATTTTTGCTATCCATAATATATAGACCATCTCTGCCATTATATTTACCAAAATAAAATCAATTTTTGGATACATTTCGCTTAGCTTGACTTGCAAATCAAACTCCCAAAAATAGTAAGCAAAATCAAATTACTAAAAAAATTTTTTTCATGTTGTTTTTAGATAAATTATTAAAATTCCTATATTATACTTTATATATACAAATAAACATTTAATTCAAGTTTTATTATCTTGAAATATAGATAGTTATTTTTATATATGTGTTATGTTGTTTTGGATGATAATTATACATTTGCTTTTTGGGTTATTTTTTGTCTATACTGGCAATTGGTATTTTTGTTTTGTGCCTATAGTTGTCATCATGTCAATTTGATTAGTTTCTAGTAAAAAGCATGAAATCCCATCGCTAAAGTCATTTTATTATGATAATATGTTTATTATATCTTGGTTTATGATAATTTTTGGTGTATCTGGACTTTTGTATTATGGCAATACTGATATCATATATATAGTCTGACTTATTATTATCTCAAATACATTTTTGCTAGCTTTGTCATATTTGCAAGACTATGAAGATGGTAAAAGTATATTTGAGTATTGATATTGGATGTCAATGATAATATATACTATAGTGATAGTACGATATGGATTTAGACTAAATGATGTAAGTCTGATTATATCTTTATTTTCATTTGTACCTATATTTACGGCTAGCTTGTATGTGCGATTGCTAACTACTATAGGTTCTATCACCAAAATCCCTACCAGTATGTACTACAAAGCCATATTTTGGATAAATTGTATATTGGTGTATTGATTGATATATATATTTCGTGGAGATTTAGTTTTTGGTATATTGGGATCTATAGGGTACTTGACATTTGTGAGTTGGGTTTATGATTATTTGTCTATATATTATTTTGCTTATATATTGCCACAATCTATAGATATCAAATATATCCTCAAGTGAAATAAACTCTTTGATCTTCCTCCAGATAATTACAATAGTACTATAGGTAATTTGTGGCTATATATATCTAGTGCTCCATATCTATTTCAGATTAGCCAAAATATTATTATAACATTTCTTATGACTATAGTGACTGGATATATGTTTTGGAATTCTTTATTTGGACAAAATATATATTTGATATTATATATCATGAGTATATTTTTGTATATATACAATTTTTATCTTTCACAAAAACTAAAACTTGATATAGAAATTCAGAAAATATATATATTTTTTATGATAAATTTGGTTGGTTACTTGGTATTATATCTTTTGAGTAAGGATATGACTATAAGATTGGCGGGTGGATTGATTTGGAATAGTATTACAAGTATTGCGATAGTTTATTATGATGATTTGTATATTTTGTACTCGTGAAATAAATATATAAATACGGCGGATTTTATAAAACTTCGTCCTCAAGATATAAACTATCGAATAGCAAGCAATATAGTATGATTAGTCATGAATATATATATCATAATAGTATCAAATTTTGATAATAATATAAAAATTTTTTTTGTGCTGTTGGTGGTTTGAGTTTGGGTTTTTTTGATGACATATGTAGTCAAAAGAAACAAATAATAAAAAGTCAGAATATATATTATTTATAATCTGACTGCAAAACTAATATCCTGTTTTTTGCTACCTTTGGTGTGTATATTCTTATTCTAGATCTACGTTTATATCACTGCTATTATCTCAAATAATATTTGAATTACTATTATCTTCGGCATCTATCATAACTTCACTTAGCGAAGATATATACAAAAAATTGGTCCCAAGTGTAAACATTCCATAATAAATCTTCTCCCAAATAGCACTGACTATAGGTATAATTGCATAGCATAATGCGGCTGGTACTGACAATAGTATTTTGATTTCATTGTTTTGAGTGTCTCATATACTAGATCAACTTGATACCATTTTGAATAAAACTAAAAATACAGTTATGAAAAATGTCATCCCAAAAGTATTACCTATCATGGCCACTATACTATAATTAGGATTAGCTATATACTCGATAATATTATGAGATATATACAATGCAAACACTAAATGAAAAGCCAATATCATAAATAATGCACTAATATTATTGCTATATATAAAATAAATCGGTGCAAATGATATAAATAAAATCAAATTTACAACTATGGTATGTCATATGCTTTTGGTGGTGTTGTAGTATTTGTCGCTATATGCTAGACCATATATGATACTTATCATCATATTTCACACAAAACTTCATATAAAAGCTATAAATAATAATATCATTGCGAGTGCCGGACTTGCAGATATTCATCATTTTATTGCACCAGCAGCAGAAACAGTACCTAGTCATTTTTGGATAGTTCAATTGAAAAGTATAGTCACTGCAAATACTAAAAATGCAACTATCACTCCGACTATAGTTCATACTAATCACTTGCTGAGTATATGTCCATAGGAGGGGTTGTATGGATCTATTGATAATTTATCGTCTTTCATTTATGTTTTTATTTTGATAAATATATATTAGTAATATTCTGACTTACATCTATTATAACCAAAAAATATATTTTTGTCAAATTTGCAATATACTTTGTTTTTTTTTTAATATAATATATATTAGCAAAAAACCAAAATAAAAAAGCTCGTGATATTTTGTTTACGAGTTTTTTATTGATAAAGTCAGACTATTTTTTGATATATATAGTACTGTTATATCTTCTTGATAAGTCTATGCACAAAAAAATTGCTTGCTAATTGTATCAATATTATCAAAAATATAAATTCTAGTAATATATATATACCTATACTGTTAGTGACATTTGTGAGATCGTTGATATTTGTATTAAACAAACCGCTAACATAAGTATCCAAATATGATTTGGTCAAAAATAGCATTCAAATTCATATCAAAAATCACAATACCGTTATAAAAAATACATCAAACAAAAATGGTTTTTTGATTTGTCGATAGCTTGCTCAGACTAATTTTTCTACTTCTACTATTTTGATAAATGAAGAAAATTTGAATCTAATAATAAATAAAACAAATACTGTAGTAAGAATTATAATAAATCCCACCAGTCCATAACTCAACAAAGTGACAAAATTGCTAAGATTGATTATGTTTATCACTCTTTGTCTTTGTTCTTGATATGATTTGCTAGCATTTATGTCTTCATTATTGATGATGATATCACCATATTTTCATATTACTGATTTCATAGTAGAGTATTGCTCTGTATTATTTACTATGATATACATGGTCGCAGGGAGAGGATTTTTGATGCCATATTTACTAAAAGTTTTGACTATATCAGGAATTTTTTTTTGAAGTGTGTCGTATGCTGTATCTTTATCATAAAACTTAAAATTTATATTGTTATTTTTTAGATCTTGTTGCATATTTATCAATTTGCTGTAGATTTGATCTTTTTGATCAGGAATATCTTTGATATAAAAATATATTCATAGTTTACTTTTTACACTATCTGCAAATTGATTTATCCCTAAGCTAACTCACATCAATATATTTAGCAAAAAAATCAACAATCATAACAAAAAACTAATACCCAAAAATTGAAACATATTTCCAAATATCAATGATTTTAGATTTAATCGTGTCAGATTATCATTATAATTTATATTGTTTACTTTTTTGATTTTTTGTGACTCAATTTCATGATAAGCTGACTCATCTTCTGGCGAAACTGGAATTTGTGTTTGAGCTTCTTCTTCCAAAAACTCGTCTTTATTTTCTATTTCTTCTTTTTGCATTTTTACCAAAAAATATATAAATCAACTTATATTATATACAATAATATATATTTTACAAATATTCTGACTTTTGAAAAATAAAAAATACAAATTTACTATTGATAAAAATATATATTATGATGTTTGTATAGACATTTTTAGTCTATGTAGTCTATATTTATTTGTGAGTCTTGTAGATTTGCAATATATATATTTTCATCATATCGTGATTTATTTATTATTTTTATATCTGTTATTTGTATATTTGTTATATTATATTTTTTTAGATTTGTATTTATATATTCTAGTAATATGATTTTTTTGAGAAATAGGTCGTTGGCTATGTGACTATCTGGACAGTAAATTGTCAATTTATCTCAAATAACTTTACCATTGATAAAATCATAGCCAAAAAATTTCTTGGTAAGTTTTATGATATTGGCGGCTATATAATGCTTATTATGTCCAAATTTTTTTGCTAATACGCTCGTAAGATTTTTGATCATATATATATCATATATATTCTGACTTTATTTTCAATAAACTAACTTATGATATTGTAGTAAATAATTTATAATTTATACTTATTTGATAGATTCACTTATATTTTGCACATTGTTATTATATATTTCCAATTCCTTTTTTGTTAAACTATTCTTGAAGTTCTTTTCAAAAAAGTTGAAACATTTTATAATATCTTTTGACTTATCATTATTCAAAAATATTTTAGACATTAAATCAAATTTATTTTTTGTTATTATTTTTAATAAATCTAAATTGGTATTTTTTGAGGAAAGCTTATTTCAAAATTCATTTACTATATTCTCAATATTATCAACAGTAACTTTTCATAAAATATATTCAAAATTTTTTCTATTTTTATCTTGAGCCAAAATTTCTTTTTGTCATTTTTCTGTAAATGGATCTTGAGCTAATACATCATAAGCAAGACTTCAAAAAGATAAAATTAAAGTAATTGCTGAAGTTTTAATTAATTTACTTGATGATTCTGATAATTTCATAATATGCATATTTATGATATAAAATATACTACATATCAATTATTTATATATATTTGTCAAGTAATATAAAGTCAGAATATCTTACTAATATATATCATTAGATCAAAATATCATCGCTCATAAGATGCAGATGTATATGCGGTATTTCCTGTCCATGATTTTCTCAGCTATTGAGCAATAAATTGCATCACTTGAGGTTATTTTTGGCAATAATAAGCCGAGCTATATCCAGCATTCATTTTACCAATTTTTGATCATTGATATCATTTGATGCATCCACAAAATTTGCTATAGGTTTTTTGGGTATGATCAATATATGGGTATTTTTTTGGGGATTTATGTCATGGATACATATATATTGAGTGTCTTCATACACTATATTGCTAGGGATTTCTCTATCTATTATTTTTTGAAAAAGTGTTTTCATGTATATATTTATGATAAAATTTGCCTTATTAGCGATATTCAGTCTTGACTAGTGTTTAGTTTTTTGGTACCGAGCTGTATATTTGTGCTACCTGGATTCTCTTTGATGATTTTTCATATTTGTCTGATAATATTTACATCTATAGGCATATCAAAAATATTTGTGCTTATGTCATTTATATTATCTATATTTTTTGTATATATATTATCTTTTTCTTGATTTATATTATCTTCATAGTCTGACATAATTTCAGCAGAGCTATTTTCAATCTTTGGTTGTAAATCTACCTCTATATCATCTACTATAGATATATCTTCAATAATATTATCATTTTCAATATTATCGTCATTTTCAACATCGCCTTCATGTTCAATATTACCACCATGCTCGGTAGATCACAAAAAATTGATTTTAGCTAATGGTATTGTATCATCAATAATTGCAACTGGCAATATTCTTTTTGCTTTTACTGAGGCTACTGTTTCTGATTGGTCATATTTATTGCTATTTGTAGCAAATCTGATCATGTCTGAGTGTTTTATTTTTACTATTTTATCTCGTTTTGCAGATCTTCACTTGTAGCCAGATATATATATTATATCAAATTCTTCCAAATCCATAGGATCTTTTATAAAAAATTCTATCGTGTCAGATATATCTTCTACCTTTACAAAAAATCATTTTTTTTTGGCTCTTTGTATTTTTTGAATATATCATATTATCTCAAAAGCGCCATAATTTTCTATATTCTTAAATTGACTAATAAGTATATATTTTGATTTTATCCAGCTATATATACCATCAAGTGGATGTCCACTTACAAAAGTCTTGAAAACTTCATATTCTGTCTTTAGTCTAGTAATCAAATCTGGACTTGGGGATTCTTTTAGGGTGATTTCATTGATATTGCCAAATAGACCGCCTACTGCCGCTCAAGTAGATGATAATTTGGTCCATTCTAGTATATATTCTACATTATCTAGTAGTGTACTGATATTATGGAAGTCAGATAATCCTCCTGATTTTATTAATCATTCCAAGGATTTTTTATTTATAGCTTTTTGGCATCTCAACAAAAAATCTCCAAAAGAAACAAATTTCCCTTTAGATAATCTTTCATTTTGTATTAGCTCTGAAACTTCATATCATACTCATTTTATACACAAAAATCATAGTCTGACTTTTCAATCTATTGCAGCTACATGAGTGAAACTTTGATTTATATTTGGTGGTAAGATATCTATTCAATTTGATTTGATTTCATTGATAAATTTTGCCAAATCTTCAGAGTTATTTTCGCTAGATCTCAATACTGCAGCGCCAAATTCTACAGGGTAGTATGTTTTTAGGTATGCGGTTTGGTATGATATCATACTATACGCAGCAGCATGCGATTTATTAAATGAATATAATGCTGCTGGTTCTATCATTTTTTCGTATACTCGGGTTGCTGTTTCGTTTTTATATCATCTATCCAATGCTCACTTTACAAAATCATTTTTTATTTTTTTTACTTTATCTACAAGTTTTTTACCTATTGCTTTGCGAAGATCATCTGCCTTTGATAAACTAAAACCTGCCACGGCTTGCGACATGCTCATCAGCTGCTCTTGATATACAGCTACGCCATATGTCACATCCAAAATAGGGTCCATATCATCAATCATAAGCTTTTTTTGTTTAGCTAATTCATCTTGTCAATATTGCTTTTGCAAAAATAAAAATAATTCACTATTGCCATATATTTTTTCTTCAGTACCATGTTTACGATTTATAAAACTAGGTATAAATTCCATAGGTCCAGGTCTATATAGTGAAGTCATAGCTATAAGATCTTCAAGTCTATCGGGTTTTAGTAATATCATATATCTTTTCATACCTTCTGACTCAAATTGAAATATGCCTGTAGTATTTCATTTTTGAAAAATAGTTTCATATACTTTTTGATCATGAATTTCTGGGAAAAATCCACTATCTTCAAAATAATTTTTGAATAATTCTGGTATGGCTTCATTTTTAGCTTTATATTGAGCATGGATTATTTTTATTGTATTTTTTATGATAGATATATTTGCCAATCACAAAAAATCCATCTTTAGTAATCACAAATCTTCAGCTTTTGGTCAAGTAAATTGTGTCACATATCGTTCTTCGGATTTATATTGTGATATACTGGGACTATATTGCGCTGGAATAAAATTTGATATTTCTTCTGGACATATCAATGTACCACAAGCATGAATACTAGTCTGTCTGATTGTATTTAGTAATCTTTCGGAAATATCTATTGTTTTTTGAATTACATCATCATTTTCTGCTTGTATTCTCAGTTCGTCTATTTCTTTAAAACATTTTCTCAAATTTACGGATCTATCATCATTTATTATAGTCATAAGATTAGTTAGTCTATTTGCTTTATCAAATGGTATTCATAATACTCTAGCTACATCTTTGAAGGCTGCTTTGGCTGTCATAGTACCAAAAGTCCCTATTCTACTTACATTTTTGTGTCAATATCTATTGCTCACATACTCAAAAACCCTCTCTCTGCCCTCATCATCAAAATCTATATCCACATCGGGCATACTTACGCGACTTGGATTCAAAAATCTCTCAAAATATAATCCAAATTCCATAGGATCTATATCCACTATTCATACCAAATACATAAGCAAGCTACCAGCCGCTGATCATCTTCCAGGTCAGACAGGTATTTTGTTAGTTTTGGCTCGGTTTATACAATCTTGCACTATCAATATATAACTATAAAATCACATCTCCTTGATTACTTTTAGCTCGTATTCTAGACGATTGATGTAGTCAGACAATTTATAATCTCATATATCTATATTTTTGGCGATATTATCTATATAGTCTGACTTTATTGTGCTATAGGTTTGTATAGTGTATATTTTGAGTTCGTCAGGATTTACTTCTGTGATATGTTTTTGGAGTTTTCCACCATTGCCAACTTTTACCAAATTTAGTATATATTTTTGGTCCCATGATAGTTGAAATTTGCGATTGAGTCAATCATATGCACGATATCTAGTTTCAAATTCTATCTTATCCATCATGTATACATTTTTTGCTATAAAATTTTTATCTATGATAGATATATATATTCTGACTTTATTTTCAATTGTATAAATGTCAGACTATATCATAAAATATATATATGTACATCAATATATATTCTGACTAATAGGTTTTATGTCTTATATTTGACAAATATTGTAATAATTGCAGCAATTAAGGTAACACATTTGATAAAAAAAGATTATAGAATAAAATTATAGAGCCGCTAGGCGAAATAATGTTTATTCTAT
>JAYWGF010000008.1:0-9990 GCA_043778395.1 bacterium
TGGTTTATATATACACACATATATTTTTCTTGATATATAGTTTATAATATTTATAAATTGATATTATTTTTATTGATAAAATTTTTTATGTCTATAAATTACAAAAGTTTTTTTTGAATGCTATATATACTAGTGATTTTGCTTGTGTGAGTAGTATTTGCAGATAATTGTATCCCTCAATTTTTTAAGATTACTGCATATTATAGTCCACTTTCTTGACAATCATATTATGCACAAAATACATACAAAGACGAGGTGACTCTAAATGGTAAAGGTACTCACTGAGCATGAGGCAAAAAAGTATTTGATGGTATGATAGCTGCGCCTAGCAAATATCCATTTGGTACTAAGATTTTTTTGCCTGGACTGTGAACCGGTATAGTAGAAGATAGATGATGAGCCATAATATCATCCTCTGGTGGCGATCGTATAGATATACGAGCATGAAGCTGATTGGCGGGATTGAGAAGAGCTTATGGTATCTGACCTATATCTATAACTTGATATATATGCAGTGGCGATAATGATAATACATTAGATATATGATTTGAGTGGCCAATATATAGCTATAGTTATGATGATGTATTATTTTGGACTATAAATCAGTCTATAGGCAGAAATGACATCATGGTGACTAAGCTACAAAATATTCTAGCAAAATATTGATATATGACTCTTGAATATACAAATGGTAAATTTGATGAAAATACTAGATTAGCTGTTTGTAATTATCAACTAAGCAAAAATATAATCACTAACGTAGACCAAGACTGCGGTGTATGGTGAGTCAAAACTAGAAGTTATTTCAAAACTGATCTTTTTGGTAATTGAATCAAGACATATATTTGAGATAAAAAAAATAGTCTGACTACCAAATTACTAGAATATAAGCCAAAAATAATTGATTTAGATTTATCAAAAAATGATGGTAAATCATCTTCAAAAATAGTAGTTATTAAATATATAAAAACTGATAAAACTGATAAATCAAAATCTGATAAAAAAAATTCTCAAAAAAATATATTAGCTAAAATATATTTTGATAAACCCATAGATATGTGAACTCAAAACACCAAAGTGTCTATGCTTCAAGATATACTTATAATCCAGTGAATCAAAGTCCAAAAAACTAATATAATGGATAATCAAACCAAAGATTGAATATACAAATTGCAATTGCAGAATAGCTTGATAACAAAATCAGATAATAAAAATAGTAGATGATATATGTGACCTGGGACCAGAGCTTTGTTAAATAAATTATACAATTCATAAATATTTATATAAATATAATCTGCTAAATATAAATTATTATACTATATATATTATATATGACTGTTAGTCTATTACCTTATTTGTATATTTGTATAAATACCATAATTTATTTATGATGATGCTAGTCAAAATAAGTATACAATATATCATATAATTGCAGTTTTAGTAATTATGTATTAGTGATTATATTTGGTATTTTTTATTTTACTTGAATTGATTTGTCAAATATATATAAAGTCAGATTATAATTTATATACAAAAAAAACTATGGAAAAAACACTTATTATCGTCAAACCAGATGCAACAGCTAGAAATTTGACTGGTGAAATAATATCAAGATTGGAAAGAACTTGACTAAAAATGATATCAGGAAGATATGGCATTGCATCAAAGGAAATATTAGATTTACATTATCCAGCTTCTCGTACAGAATGGATACAAACACTTGGCGCAAGAACTCAAGAATGATATTCGGAATTGTGATTGGATGTGATGTGAGGTTTTGGAACTATAGATAATTTGCAAATCTGACTAAAGGTCAGAGATCGATTATCTGACGCTATGTGAAATGGATATACATTTGCTGCTGTTTTTGAGTGAAATAATTCTATTGCTATAGTACGCAAAATTATATGATCTACTATTCCAGAAAAAGCTAACCCAGGTACTATAAGGGGTGACTATAGTATAGATACTGTGGCTGCAGCTAACTTATCCAAAAGACCTATAAATAATCTTATCCATGCGTCGGGTAATATAGAAGAGGCTGAGTACGAAGTCACTCTTTGGTTTCCAGAATTAAAGTAATTTATAATCTGACTCAAATATCATTATATAATTTATTGATTATGAGTCTGATATATATATTATTTTTTTTGAAGTATATTTGATGTGATATAATTTATTATATATATTTTTTTGATGGATAATTTGTCATATTTTATATTATGAGTATTTGGTGTATTGTGTATATTTGGACTTGCTATAGGCATGGAAAAAATGGCAAAACTCGTAATCACTAATTATGTATTGGCCGTAATATGTCTTGCTATGCACAAAAGTATAGACATGCTTTTGGTAGAAACTTGACTTAGTACATCTGCATCTTCAGCAAAAATATATGAATTATTATCAACAGGCAGAATATGAATTATAGTTTTGGTATATTTATGATTATTGATATTGATACTAAACAAAAGCAAATTGAAGCTTGATACTGATAATATACATATACCCAAGTTTGCTTTGGCTACTTTACTAGTAACTATGACTGCTGTAAGCATAATTATCACACTTTGATTAGCTGTGCGATGACTCAAAATTATCGAATCTGGTCAAATGGTTTTGATATTTGGGGATATGGTAAGATATGGCTGAATCGCAATTTTGGTAAAATATATACCCTTTATAGCCATAATTCATGGTTTAGCTACTATATATATTATGGTAGAAAGCACTGATTAATTTTTTTATACATAATATATATATTCTGATTTTATGTGTTTTGATATATATTTATCAAAAAAAATTATTTATTATTCATATATTATTGTATTCCATTTTATATTTTTGTATGTATTTTAGTCCTATTTATATGATTAGCCTATATATGATAAGCTATATATCAATTTATACATTTCCAATATCTGTGAATATATCCAAAACTAATATTATTATCTTTTTATAAAAAACATTGATTCTCAAAATATGATAATATATATACAAAATATGACTAATATATATTAGTTATTTTTTTATTTTTTATTTTTTATTTTTTCAAGCGTCTTTTTTATTTTTATGATTTTGTATTCACCTGGTATAAGATTTCAAAGTTCATATTCACCAAAATTGCTTCTGTGAATACTAGTACAATGATATCCAAAATGCTGTATAAGTCTTTTTATATGACGATTTTTACCTTCGGCAAGTGTAATTTGCAGTTTGCGAGGTCAGATTATATTTATATCTACAAAATCTAGCCAAACGGGTTTATCATAAATCATAACTTCTGTTCCATTTACCATACTTTGTAAATCTTGGTCGGTGGGCATAGTTCTTACTCAGACTACATATTTTTTGTCTTTATCAAAACTTGGATGGGCCATTTGATTTGCAAGTTCTCCATCATTTGTAAGAAGTAAAATACCAGTGCTATCTTTATCTAGTCTACCTATATAATAGTAATTTTCAAATTCCTTTGGCAATATAGTATATATATCCTTATTGTGCGTATCTCATTTTGAAACCACGTATCATGCAGGTTTATTGAAAATCACCAAATCTATAAGAGAATCTTTTTTGATATTATTGGATAATTTGACTACATGATTATTGTGTTTTGTAGTAAGTCAGATTATATCTATTATATCATTATTATTTAGTTCTTGACCAAAATTCTCTGCTTTTATTTGATTTATATGTATATTATTTGATTGGAGTAATTGCATTATTTTTCTTCTGGATATTCAGAGATTTTGTTGGATATATTTATGTAATTTCATGAAAAAAATATAAGTAATTTAGACTTGAAATCAATATCAAATTATCTATATATGTATATAAATATCTTTGACTTGTCTCAATAATTTTTATTTAACAAACTTGAATATATATGCCTACCATAAACCAATTACTCAAACATTGAAGAAAACCAAAAAAATATAAAAGTAAAGCTCCAGCTCTTCAATTTGGTATAAATAAATTGAAAATGAACAAAAAAATAGAAATACCTTCTCCTTTCAAAAGATGAGTATGTCTAAAAGTATATGTAGCTAAACCAAAAAAACCAAATTCTGCACAGCGCAAAGTTGCTAAGGTAAGATTATCAAATGGATTGGAAGTAATAGCATATATACCAGGTGAAAAACATAATTTACAAGAGCATAGTGTGGTGATGATAAGATGAGGTAGAGTAAAAGATTTACCTTGAGTTAGATATCATATCATGAGATGACTATTGGATACTTCTGGTGTAGATGCTAGAAGACAAAGTAGATCACTATATGGAGCGAAAAGACCAAAAGTAAAAAAATAATTACCTTAAATTAAAATTTGATTTAGAAATGCCTTTGTGCAGAGTATAATAGATTAAATCAAAAAATATATAACTATAATTAGTCATATATATATTTATCTAAAAAATATAAAAATTGTAATATGCCAAATAAATATAAAAAAGCCGATCTTTTTATGGTTCACAGCAGTAATCCAAAAATAGAAAAATTTGTAAATTTCATAATGAAAAGTGGTAAAAAAAATATAGCTAAGAAGATATTTGATGATACTATGGAGGCCATAAAGCAGGCTTGACATGTAAATCCCATATTGGTTTGGGAAACAGCTATAGATAATGCTTCTCCAAATGTTATGGTAAAATCGAGAAGAATAGGTGGTGCTGTATATGCTATACCATTAGAAGTAAAATGAGAAAGAAAATTTTTTTACGCTAGTAAATGGATTCTTGATTCTTCTAGAAGCAAAAAATGATCAATAGTTAAAAAACTTACAAAAGAATTATTGGAAGCATACACTAACCAATGATATGCAGTAAAGAAAAAAGAAGATGCACATCGCAATGCAGAAGCAAACAAAGCAAATACACATCTTGCAAGATACGTCAAGTAAGTCAAAATATTTATATAATCTATAAAAATAATAAAATATGTCAAAGTGAATAAGAGAACATTTTAAGTCATTGTTTTATAATCCACATCGTTGTCAGGCAAGAAGTGGAAGAAGATTTCCTAAAGCTATAGAACGATATATAGATTTATTAAAAAAACAAGAAAAACAAGGTGAAACTTTATGGATAAAAAAAACTATACCAAAATCTTTATTGAGATTAAAAAAATATTGAATCACTAGATCTATGATAGATAAGACTTTATTGGATAAATGACTAAATAATTTGACTTCACTTGTAACTGTAAAATAAATACAAACATATTTAATATATAAATTTTTGATAATATGAGACTACCAAGCGGTGCTAAAAAAAAATTAGCTAAAGCATTGAGAAGAGTAGAAAAAGTAGTAATGATGAAGTTTAGAAGAGATCTAGAACAACAGAGAAAACGAAAAGCAGAAGTATTAAAAAATAGAAAAAGAAGTTTAGTTTCAAAATAGTTTTTTGAAATATAAATAATTTTGTGAATAAATATATTTTTAGTATATATATAAATAAAAATGGATTACACTATCATAAAAGCTATTTGAAATCAGAAAGAATACAAGTTATTGAATGTGAGATCATGAATGTTTTTGGAAGTCCAAGAAAAAATTTGAGATTGAAATAATGCTAGAATTTGGAAGTTTAGAGGACTAGTAATAAAAGTTCGTAAACCAAATAACTTCGATTGATCATTTACTATTAGATGAGAATCTAGTGGTGTAAAAATTGAAAAAATATATCCTATATCATATGATAAATTTGAAAAGGTAGAAGTAATAGATGAGTATAGAGTAAGAAGAAGTAAATTATATTATATAAGAGAAAAAGTTGGTAAAGATGCAAGAATGAAATCTATTTTATCCAAAGAAGATAAAAATACTCAATTATCTTATACATCTATGTAGTTATAAAAATTATTTATGCAATTAAATATATAAAAATATGCAACTAAATATATCTGAAAGAAAAGTATTGGGTAAAAAACTATGAGCTTACAGAAAAAAATGAATCATGCCTGGAGTGATATATGGTAGGCATTTGGATAATCCTATAAATATATTTTTTGCAAAAAATGAGTTTATAAAACTCTATAAAGAGGCTGGCTCATCTACTGTAGTAAATTTAGTTGGTGCTTCAAGTGAAATGGTTCTAATTCATAATTATCAAGTAGATTCTGTGAAGGATAGCCTATTGCATGTAGATTTTTTGGCCGTAAAATCAGACGAAGAAGTAGAAGCTGAAATAAAAGTTGTATTAGTATGAGAATCCCCTTTGGAAAAACTTGGATTAGGTAGAGTGCAGTTAGTTAGAGATTATATCAAAGTTTCTAGTTTTCCACAAGATCTTCCTCGTGATATACAAATAAATATAAGCAATATAAATACATTAGAGGACGGTATATTTATAAAAGATTTGGACTTATGATCAAAAATTAAAATACTGGATGAACTAAATTTAGCTATAGTGGCTGCTATAGAAAATACCGCCGAAGATAAAGAAGAGACTTCTGTATCTACGACTCAAACTCCTGTTACATAATAAATTTTATAAAAAATAATAAAATCAATATAATGCCAAGAATATGTTATTTTAGTGGATCTAAAACTAAATCTGGTAATAATAGATCTCACAGTATGAGAGCTACAAAAAGAAATTTTAAAACAAATCTTTTGACTAAAAAGATTGATTTATGAGATGGAATAAAAACTATTGTAAAAATTTCAGCCAGAATGTATAAAAAATTAAAAACTTCTATGTAAAATATATTGAAATTTATATTATTATATTTAGTATATTTTTGGTATACTATACATATAATATATGGGTTTGTAGCTCAGGTGGTAGAGCAATGGCCTTTTAAGCCACTGGTCCAGGGTTCGAGTCCCTGCAAACCCATAACTTACTAAAATTATTTATATATCTTATTATTAAAAATATAATTTGATTTTTTTTTAGTTTTTTTTATACTAATGGATATATACTTATAACAAAAAATAATGAAGACAAAATATATAATAATATCCATAATAATATTGATGACAGGTTTTTTTGTTTATAACAAACAAGTGGCCAAAGGAGTGGAATTGGTAGCTCCCGAAAATCTTGTGCAAAGTATGTATGACATCACACCAAATGCACCAAATAATAAATCCGAAATAATTCGCAATTTTTGTGATGCCGCTATGAGTGACACTATATCTGCAGGTTTTTATAATAAATGATTTTATTATTCACCTGCCAAAAGTGTATTTTTGTATATGATTTGCAAAGACTTTGGTAAATATAAATGGACTAGTGAATTATGATGAGATGATAATATTATAAAAATTAATAAAATATGAGACCTCAAAAGCTTAAAATATTTTTATAAATTTGGATGTGATCCAAAAACTCGTATGACTACTTGCGATTTTGGTAATTATTACCATCTATTATACGAAAAAATAATAAATAATTATATAAACGCAAAATTAGCAAATGCATATGGATATATAAATTCAAATAATATAAAAGATAATATAGCCTCTTTCATAACTAAATGATTTGGCGATAGTAAAGTAATTTGTGGATGAGATGACCAGTTATTATATCTAAATAAAACTAATATATGATGAAATGACACTTCTGCCTGTAGCCATCCCAAAACCTACAAACTACTTTCTCAATATATACTTGGAATTAGTGATTTGGTAGATAATGATGCGGTTATAGATTACCAAAAAATCATCTCTTACAAAGACTGTGAAAAAATCACTGATATCAACAAAGACTTCTTGTCTTGTGCGATAATCACTACAGGTAGTAGATTTGATAAAGATGCTAATTTATCATTTTTGAATATTGTACAAAATGAATATTTTTGGTATGGTTTATTAAACACATATACCAAAAACTATATAACGCCCGAAATGATAGATGGAAATTTGTGAACTGATTCCACAAAAGCAGCAAATATTGTTAAGCAAGAGCAATATTCTATAAGCTTTTTTGCAAAAATATCAAAACAATCTACAAGACTATCTATAGATAGCTTATTTCAAACAATACAAAAATTTCCTATACATATAGCATTGATAGCTTATCTTGAAGACGTAACTGCATATCGTAATAAACTCGCTCAATTATATACTCCATTATGAGAGTTGCACTACAAATTGCAGAATGTTCAAAACAAACAGCAACAAGCTAAAAAATAATTTTGTATCATATATTAGTATTATATTCTGACCTTCATTACATATTATATACTTTATAATAAATCTAAAACTGATATATATTACTAATTTTCATCAAAATAATTATAAGTTATCGCAGCTAGCGTAGCGTCTATTGTTTCTCCAATTATATTAAAAATAATTCTTGATTCAGAAAAACTACCATCAAATATACCTTCTATAGCTACTGCTGGGTTGAATGCTCCACCAGATATACTTCATACACTATATGCACCTACCATTACCGTAAATCATATAGCCAACCCGTAAAAACTGTTCCCTTTTGTTCAGTTGCTAGTCGCTGATCCGCAAATTACATGCATCAAAGCAAAAGTAAATAACATTTCAGAAATTATTATTTGTATTCAGTTTCAACTTACCGCTCAATTTCATAAACTTCAAACCAAATATACTACTACCATTCCTGCCAATATTCATCATAAAATTTGCGCAATGACATATCATATCGCTTCAGAAACTCAAATCTTTTTCCTGAATATCATTCATAATGTGACGGTTGGATTGTAGTGTCATCAGCTAATGTGTCCTGAAGCATAAATCATAACCATAAGCACAGATCATATAGCCAATGGTACTAGATTTCAAGCAAATTTTGATGCCAATTATACAGTCAATACCAAAAAAATGTTCCTATAAATTCTACCAATTGTTTTTTCATATATTTTATTTTATGATATAAATTGTCTATAAATCTATCTTTTCTATCAGTTTTCAAACTGCATCATATTTACTTATAATTCATTTTTCTTTATTATCAATATATTTTATATATATATATTTTCACCAAATCACAAATCCATCTATTTCATTTCATAATTTATTTATATTAGTGATAATCTGACCTGATAAATTGTGTATATATATGGTATTATTATCATAAGTCAGAATATATTTTGTATTTTTATCAATCAAAAAATTCTCTACTATCATTTCTCAACTTCCAAAAAGTTTTTTTCATGACATCGTATATCGTCAAGAATATCTATCGTTTTTTTTGATAGTGAGTATATATTGATTTGCGGTTGTAAATAATGGTACTAGATTTTGCTTTGCTACTATATATCAGTTTTTGGTATCAATAATATATCATGTAATGGATGTGCTAGTATATATATATTTTGCATCATCGTCTAGTATAGCTACGTTTGATAAATCTTCACCAAATGTATAATAAATTTCTGAATTTTGATTTTGTATTATGAGTTTATTACCACTAATATATGTATATATATTTCATCTTCATTGATTTTTATTTAGCGCTTTGTTTGTTAATTTTACATCATCAGTATATTTTTTACTTTGATTTAGCAAATCTAGTATATTTATATCATCTATAGGTGTTTGAGAAGCTTGTAGTAAATTATTATTTTTGATTTTTGGACTTGCTATTTTTTCAGTTATTTTGAGGTTTTTGGTTTGGGAAATTGTTTTATCCAAATCACCAAAAGTCAGATTATATTTTCTTTGAAAAATTGCGAATATACTAGCAATAAACATAAGTACTATAACTGTAATCGTAAATATTTTTTTCATAAACATAAATATACAATAAAATTTTACAAAAATATATATATACAATTAACTTTTTTACAAGTGATTTTTACTCTTTTATCAAACCACTTTGCAAGTCTACAAGTTCTCTATAAGTTCATGATTGATTTATGAGATAGTCATGGGTTCACGACTCAATTATCTTGCCAGCTTGCATAACATATATATTAGACTTCTTGCGAAATAGTTTGAAAAATACATGAATTATATATTATATTAGTTGTTTACTCAAATATATAATAATTCATGTATAATAAT
>JAYWGF010000009.1:0-3283 GCA_043778395.1 bacterium
CGACAGACCCTAATTATTGATTTTTTCATAATAAATTCCCTACATTGATAAATGGAAATTGATATAATCCTAGCAATACAAATAATCTTAATAATACAAATAATCCAGCAAATACAGACATATATGACACAAATCAAGAAAAGTATCATTTTGTAGCTGATCCACAGCAAATTGAACAACAAATATGCAATATTCATGGTTATGATGATTTTGCAGATTGCAAAGCGACACTTGAAACCAAATATAAATTTAAGACAAAAATATATGAAAATTACTTTCAGACCAAATGACTCAATGAAGAGAGCCGATTATTGCCATCTGCATTACCAAAATCTGGTGTAGACATATCATGAGATCAAATTACGGTAAACAATGAAGAATACAGAAAACTTCTACCAAATAGTATCGACAATAAATCAATGATTTGCAAAAATATATATACTTACCAAACTATTTTATATCGGGTTATTATTATTTTACTTTGTGCATATATATTTTATAATAAGAGAAATAAAAAATAGTTTGACATAAATCATTGTAAACTAACCACAAATATATATAAATAAAAAATGATTCCGTCGTTCAGTGGATAGGACACAGTCCTGCGAAGACCGTAACACAGGTTCGATTCCTGTCGGAGTCATTTTTTTATTGAATTTTTTATTGATAATTATATAAATATATATAGCAGAAAATTGATTTGTGACGATATTGAATATAGCCTATGATATAAGTCAGAATATATCATCTGGATAAAATAATTTGAAATATATATATTATCAAAATAATAATAAATATCATTAATAATATATATAAATAAAATATTCTGACTTATACTACAATATATATTTATAAAAAAATGAAAAATATAGAAATTTGACAAGAAATATTGCCAGATATCAAATTACTTGAGGATATTTTTGTAATTCATAATTTTAGAAATTTTGACCGGAAACTAGAAAGTCAAAATCAAACAAAAAAATATGAAACTAAAATTATAAAATTTTCTCAAATCAACGAAATGCGATTATATATATGTCCATTTGCATTTTTTGGTACTATCGCTCATGCGATTATATGAATAAAGCTAAAAGATTGATCGGAAATATGTATTTCTCGAGAAGCACAATTACAACAATGAAAAGAACGACAAATACTGCAAAGCCTGCAAAGCTGATACAGGGCTATAGTATTGCGAGCTAGTTTTGAGGATATGTTTGGACTAAGATGTATAAGAAAAGAAAAAATAATATGATATAAGCTAAATATAGATCTAGATAATATGATATATATCACAAATATATTTTGCCAAACTACCAATGAGGTAAATAATAAATATACAAAATATAATTTATTTGATAAAAACTGCGTTAGTGGAATTTGGAATAAAATTTATAAAAAATATAATTTATCCAAATATACATACTGATTGATTTTCACTAGATTTTTGCCTAATATTTTATTATCAAAAAAATATATATATCCAAACACTTATCAAATAAAGTTTGATACAAAATGAAAAAACTTAGTGAAATTTGAAATTTAATTTCAAAAAAATAGTCATATATAGTAGACGCCAAAAAATTTAGTTGATTTATGTAATTTTATTTATGTTTAAGATAAATTTATTTGGAAATAATATAGATAAGTTGACAGATGCAGAATTAATAAAAAAAATTTATTGATGAAGGTATGAATTATATATAAATATATATGAAAAATATAAAACTAAAATTTATAATTATATACTAAATTTATTATGACATAATATATATGATGCATATATAATTATCACTGATATATTTACCAAACTTTGGGAATCTACAAAAGACGGTAAATGTAACGAAGTAATAAATCTAAATGCGTATATCTATAGATTAGCTCACAATACTTGCATAAATTTTATGAAATCAAGATGATCACGAACATATCAAAATATAGAAGATGTAGAGTGAAGTTTGGTAGCCGATGGAAATCCGTCAGAATATATGACTAATATATATCAAACTGAGCAACTACAAAAATATCTGAAGTTGCTTGATGCAAATAGTAGATCAGTAATATATATGGTGTATTTTGAAGATAAAAACTACGAAGAAATTGCACAGATAATCTGATCAAATAAAAATACGGTATGAACAATATTATCTCGTGCCAAAAAAAAACTTAGAGAAATAATGTGAAATGAAAATTTTAATTTATAATAAAATATCATGCAAACATCAAAAAAAATCTGGATACAAAGCGAAGTTCCAAAATATATAGATCAAAAGATATATAATTTGGTTTCAGAATCCAAAAAATCTAAAAAAAATTTTTTGGTATGAAAAAAAATTGCAATATTTTGAATATTTGCTGTGTGCTGACTATGATGATATAAGTATTTTGATAACTATCAAACAGACATCCAATACACGCAAACTATCACAAGTATTGACAATACACTAAACGATTTTCAAGAAGTTTCACTAAAATCTTAAATTTTATAAAAATAATTTACAATATGAAGGTATTATTGTATATCAGTTATATTCTGACTTTGACGATAATGAGTGTATATATATCTTTTGCACAACATGACGATTTTCCTTTACCTCAAAAAGCATGAGGATTTTGCAATAATAAAGGATGTAATGAACTTCAGCCACCGCCAAATTGACTAAAAGGACTTATATTTCGCTTTTTATGACCAAAAAAGCATAATATTGATGAAACGGTAACTAGATTACAAAAAATTATACCAAGACTAGAGTCAAAAGGTATAGACATAAAACCAGTCAAGCAAGGTATTATGAATATAATCATAAGTGATGAATCTTCTGAGCAATTATTAATAATTTGATCATTAACAAACGATAAAAATATCAAAAAAAAATATGGGAGTAAAATATTTTTTATGCATACACAAATAGTAAAAGAATTGAGATCTATAAGACAATATATATCTATAAACCTATGATCCAAAAACCAAAAGCAACAAAATTATCTTAGGCTTGAGTAGAGTTTTTATTATTTACTACTTGAGTCAGTATATCTATTTTTTTGAGATTTGCAGAATCTATTCTCTCTCAAGATTTGTCATCTGATATAGTTCTTTGTGAAGCTAATATATTAGCTTTTATTTTTTTTATCAATATATCGGTAGGATCTATCCTTTCAAAATTAGTTTGATATTTTATTTTTTCATCAAGTATATTGGTCCTGATAAGCTTTGCTATAAACTGCGCAAGATTCATTTCTGAAATCTCAAAAAAAGCTATAGTCAAAAAAATTACCATAATAG
>JAYWGF010000010.1:0-9922 GCA_043778395.1 bacterium
TGATTTGCTATGCTTGGTAGTTATCGCAAATGATTTGATGTCATAAATGAAATATAATAAATTTATATCATAAAATATATATATTATGAAAAAAATTACAAAATTGCTAATTATTGGTTTACTATTGATTTTGTCTATTTGAGCTAGTTTCGCAGCTTCAAAACAATTATTTAAGCCAGAGAACATATATAAATATGATCTCAAAAATTTGGAATCTGACCTGAAAAAAGATTATGATAAAAAAAAATGTAATTGGTGATGAGGTACAAAATGAGAAATAGATTGTAATGCTTATCAAATAGAAGGCGCTAATGATAAAAATATCAGATTATACATAAAATATATGAAAACTTGAAAATATTCTAAAGCTGCGAGTATCATAAATTATACAAATTATATATGACATCCATATTCAAACGAACCCGTATTTTGAGCAATTTGATATTTGAATGGTATAATATGAATATGAAATAATTGAACTCAGGCATTCTGATGAAACTTTTTCTATATTACCATAAAGGATAATATATTATACGAATTTCATTCAGACCTTTGAATAAATATAAATTTTAACAATAATAATGATTATAATAATTTTATGTGAAATATTGAAATATCCATAGAATGATATAATGTTAAAGAATCTCATAAGTATTATAAAGAATTTTGGTTAAATTATCTTCAATGAAAAGAAAAATCAAAAGAACTTGATGAATTTCAAAACGCCTTTAAGTCAAAAATCAAAAAATTATTTAAGTAATCTACAAAAATATTTTATATATATAAATACAATAAATCATGAAAAATATTACAAAATTGCTAATCATTGCTTTACTATGATTTCTGTCTATTTGATTTAGTTTTGCGTCATCAAAGCAATTATTTAAACCCGAAAATATGTACAAATACGATCTCAAAAATTTGGAATCTGATTTAAAGAAAGATTTTGAACCGCAAAAGTGCTGATGAATAAAAGCTGCAAATGGAATTAACTGCAATATATTTCAAATAAAAAATATGTTGGATGATAAAATAGTAACAGAATACATAAAATCACTAAAATATAAAAAATATAAGAATGCGAGTAATTTGTTAAATTCCGGATATAATTTTGGTAAAATAGTTAATTTTCCAAGCATATGGATGAATTGACCATTGGAAGAGTATTGATCTATAGCATACAAAGATTGAATAATATGATTAGAATTGGAAAATGATTCATCTAGTATTAAATTTTATTATATTACTATAAAGGACAATATATTATATAAATTTAATTCTGATAGTTATATAAATTCTAAAATAGATTGAAAAAATAAAAATTGAGTCTATGATTCTTTGTTATCAATAAATTATAGCCCTACCGATTCTAAATCGTTTACCATTTGATACAAGCAACAAATATGTGATAATTGTGATTATTTATCACCTATAGATAATTCACGACGATTAAGATATCTTCAATGAAAAGAAAAATCAAAAGAACTTGATGAATTCCAAAATGACTTTAAGGCAAAAGTAAGAAAATTATTTAAGTAATTAATAAAACATTTTATTAGATAAATAAAACTAACTATGAAAAAACTGTTATTATTACATTTGATATTATTATCAATTTGATTTGTGTCAGCTCAAGTAGATACTTGATTTAGCGATGCAGTAAATTCCGGAGTACAAGCAACTATAAACCTAGATCAATTGCGCATAAACTATAAACTAAATCCGCTTAGCTGTGAAAATATGTCAGAATATATCACTAATCTAGCCAAAAATACACAAATATATAATCCATGAATTATGTACGCTCAAGATAAGGGTGTTTCTACAAATTGAATGATTGCGCCAAAAGTTTGATGAACTCCTGAAGCAAATGTTGTATCGGCAAGAGTAAATACAAGCATAGGCGACAACAGTGATGTAAATAGTCAAATACTAGGAGTAAATGAGTCAGATATACTTAGAAGTAATGGCAAATATATGTTTTTTCATAATCAAAAAACTAGCTTTGTGCAAATTATCAAAATACCAACAGGCAGCGAAAAACCTCAAATCATAAACAATATCAAGATGCCCGAGTGATTTGAAACTGCGATGCTACAATTATACAACGACAAATTGATAATCATAACTAATAAATATACAAATATTTCATACGATGCAAATACTTGAAATGCAATTGATAACAGTAGCAAAACATATATAGCTATCTACAATATATCAAATATAAATAACATCAAACTCGATAAAATATTATCATATGATGGATATATGTCAGATAATCGTATGATAGGTAGCAAATTATATATTACTACCAATAATAATATAAACTATGACCGACTTAGCAAAATAAAACTAAAGCTAAATACATGAAACATAAATAGCTGAAATACTATCAAAAATGACATAATATCTCAAATTTCCTGATATTGCAATACTGGATGATATATATCTAGTGGTAATAGTGCTAATATATTGTCATTGATAAACATAGATATAAACGATTATACTAGCAATATCAAGAATATAGTTTGAGTAGATGGAGGAAGTTTCTTCATGAGTGAAAAATATATATATCTGCTAAATCCTATATACTTATCTGAATCAAATTTTAACTGTCCGCCAAATGCAAAATGCGTAAATCCTTTGATTTATAGACCCAATCTAAGCTTTACAAATATAATCAAACTTAGCCTAAGCGATTGGTGATATATAAATAATAATCTGACTACTGGATCTATAAATAATCCTTATAATTTGTGAGAATATGAAAATGGCCTAGTAGCAGTATCTACTATATATGATAATAAAACATATCAGCCAACGGCAAATGTATCAAAATTTGATGCAAATATGAATTTGGTAAAAGTCATATCAAATATAAAACAAAACGAAGATATAAAATCAGTTAGATTTTTGTGAGATAAATTATATTTGGTTACTTTTAGACAAACTGATCCTTTGTTTGTTATAGATCTCAAAAAACTAGATATAATTTGAGAATTGAAAATACCTGGCTTTAGTACATATTTACATCCATATAGTACTATAGGTAATAAGCAGTATTTGATATGATTAGGGTCTGATGTAGACGAATCTACAAACAGAATAAATGGCATAAAGCTCGATCTTTATGAAATAGATTTTGGTAACACAAAACCAACTATTAAGCAAAAATTTACCAAAACTATAGCAGGTAAATGATCATATAGTGAAGCCCTTACCAATCCCAGAATGTTTGTGCGAGATAGCATGAGAAACAAGCTTTTGATTCCTATCATTAGACAAGATCAAGTTTGTAAAAAAGATTATAGTTGTGACTATTTGACGTTGTTTGATGGATTTAAGTCTATAGGCATATATATGGATAAGTGAATAATCCAACATGGCTCTTATGACTATCAAAAACTCAATAAATCCAATAACAATTATTTTGGTTATGGATCTACTCGTGTTGGTTATTCTTCAGACACTATATATTACATCAATCCAAATTTTGTAGATTTTTTGGGCAAGTGAACATTGAATTTAGATCAAAAATAAACTATATATATTTGATCAAAAAATAAAAATAACTAGTTAATAAAATATAATCAAATTATCAAAAACCATAAAGTCAGAATATATATGATATATAAATATATAGTCTGACTATAAAAAGAGCTGGTGTAATGGTAGCACAGTGGTCTCCGAAGCCATTAGTCAGAGTTCAATTCTCTGGCTTTTTGTATAAAAAAATCATGCAAAATCATGATTAATTTATGAGCTTGATCATATACATAAATTAAATAGTTTTTTTGGAAAATTGCTGGATGTTATGTTCTAGTATTTTTTTTATTTTATTTTTTAGTGATATTTTATCTTTATCTTGCAATATAGTTTCAAATTTGGGTATAGTTTCTTTTTTTGGTATTCGTAAATATTTTCAAAATGATTTTGAAGTCAGATTATAATTTTGATATATATATAATTGTATCATATTTATAAAATGCCTTTTGATCAAGTGTCTATGCACTGAAGATTTTGCAAGTTTTGTAGATAGTTGTATACTGTGTTGATTATATTTACGATTTGGATATTGATTTATACCAAAAATGACAAAATCATCGCTATGAATTGTCTTATGATTGCGTGATATATAGTTGCACTCTTTGGTATTTAGTGTAAATTTGCGTCATATCATGCACAGTAGTCTTATTTTATAAAAAATCGTTTATTATTTTGTCGCCATTATATATTTTTGGTATTTTATTTTGTCATCAAAGTTTATTTTTGCTGTTTTGAAGATTTTATATGTTTTAGCAAAAATACTTCCTGATCTATGATTGAGTTAGGATTTTTATATCTTCTATTGAGAAAATACTTTTTGGCAGTGAGATTTATAGTGTTGGCACTAGATTTGATAATCGCTTCAAGCGGTGCAAATTTCATATTAATTTCATAATAGATATATAAGATATAATCTGACTATATATATATTTTGATGCACAAAATTCAAATATATATTGGGTATATTTATAAAAAATATTTTATAAAAAAAAGTAAAAGATGCTTTGTATTGAAAAAGACCTAGATATATATATAATCTGTGTAAGAATACTGATGTCAGATTATAAATAATTTATAAAAAAATAAAAAAACCATGACGGATATTACTTCAAATTGAGATTATAATAGTGAGCAAATTATAGTTTTGGAATGACTAGAACCTGTGCGTCAAAGGCCAGGTATGTATATAGGCACTACTAGTATTACGGGTTTGCATCATATGATTACAGAAATTGTAGATAATGCAATAGATGAGTCTATGGCTTGACATTGTCATAATATTACTATAAAACTTATGGAAAATAATCGAGTAGAAGTATACGATGATTGACGCTGAATACCTACGGGCATACATCCCAAAACTTGAAAATCTACGGTAGAAACTGTATTTACAGTATTGCATGCATGAGGTAAATTTGAAAAATCAGTTTATAAGATATCTGGAGGTTTGCATGGGGTAGGCGCTTCAGTAGTAAATGCATTATCTGAAGATTTAATAGTGCAGGTACACCGTGATGGTAAACTATATGAACAAAAATATAAAAGATGAGTAGGTATAGGTAAGCTAGAGCCAATTTGAGATAGTGATAAAACCGGTACTACGGTCAAATTTTTGGCTGATAGTTTGATATTTGAAACTACAAAATATAACACACCAGTAGTATTTACCAAATATCGTCAAACTGCTTACTTATGTCCAGGTGTAACTTTTACAGTAATAGATGAATACACAGGTCGCAAAGAGAGATATTTTTTCCAATGAGGAATTCGTAATTGGATAGAAAACTTGACTGAGGACCAAAAAGTAGTCCATAAACCCATATATATATCGGCAGAAAAAGAAGATATAATAAGTGAGCTTGTATTTTGCTTTACCGATAGCGCTAATAATAATATACTTTCTTTTGTAAATAATATAAATACCGCCGAATGATGAGCTCATCTACTAGGTTTCAAAGACTGATTGCTAAAAGCTATAAATGAAATCGCAAAATCAAAATGAGTAATAGATAATAAGACTTGAGATTTTCAAGCAAGCGATGTATCAGACTGACTATATGGTATTATTCATGTCAAAATACCAAATCCACAATTTGAGTGACAAACAAAGTGAAAACTTGGTAACAGTTATGTACGCAAAGAAGTAGATATATTAGTATATGAATATCTTGTCAAATACTTTGGCGAAAATGAAGATATTTTTGGTCAACTTATAGAAAAAATAAAACTTTCCGCTAAAGCTCGTATGGCTGCAAAATTAGCTAGAGAAACAGTTCTTCGCAAATCAGTAATATGAGCAGGAACTTTGCCAGGTAAGTTGGCAGATTGCAGTAGTAAAGATCGTAGCAAAACAGAACTATTTATAGTAGAGTGAGATTCTGCATGAGGTAGTGGCAAACAGTGACGCAATAGCCATTTTCAAGCTATATTACCTATAAGAGGCAAAATACTAAATACAGAAAGAGCCGCTATACAAGCTATACTCGCAAATCAAGAAGTCAAAAATTTGATCACTGCTATAGGTATAGGTATAAAAGATGCTATAGATATGACTAGATTGAGGTATGACAAAATCGTAATAATGACTGATGCTGATGTAGATGGTGCACATATTCGTACATTACTGCTTACATTTTTTTATCGTTATATGAAGCCATTGGTAGATGAGTGACATATATATATAGCAGTACCGCCACTATACAAAATATCAAATAATAAAAAATCAGTATATATATATGACGCCCAGGGTAAATCTCTGGCTGAATTGGCAGAAGAAAATTGATTTACTGATAAACCCGATATCCAAAGATTTAAGGGTCTTTGAGAAATGAATTATGATCAGTTGGCTGAAACTACCATGAATCCCAACACTAGAACTATAAAGCAAGTTTCTATAAATGATGCAGAAAAAGTGGATAAATTGTTTCGTATACTTATGTGAGAAGAAGTAGAACCTCGCAAACATTTTATAATGAGCAATGCCAAAAACGTAAAAGATTTGGATATATAATATATATATTATAAATTATCTGACTTAATAGTTTTTGAAATTTTTTTGCAAAATGTATATCATAAGATATATAAAGATAAATACATATTTTTGTACATCAAATATATGTTTTTTTTATTATAAATATATTATTAAAAACCTGATAAAATCATCTATTGATATTTATAATTTTGTAAAATACCTTACTACAAAAAATGTCAAATACTAAAATTTGAAATCAAAATAAAAATGTATATATATAAATCATAAAATAAGTTTATAAAATTTACAAACAAATATGAATAAAGTCAGAATATATATATGATATATATTATTATCTATAAGCCTTATCACATCAAATATGTATGCCATAGATTGATCAGGTGAAGTATTTGGTGATGTAAATTTTGGTATAATATCTAGACAGCAACGATGAGCTGACGATAGCTGGTTATTTTACAATAATAGTGGATACAATAACACTAAAGCAAAATCGTCAATAAATAAGACAAAAAATATCGAAACTAATATAATACAAAAAAAATCTAATTTGCAGATTGCTGATGAATATGTATTGAGTAATTTTACTGATGAATACAAAATTGATAATTATATTACAAAAATTGACGATAAAAGATTATTTTGGCCAATATCTACCAAAAGTAAAAAGACAAAAATAATAATACATCATACTGCTTGAGAGCTAGAAGAAACTGTGACTTGAAGTGCTATCTTGGATAATTTGATAGGTATTTATAAATTTCATACATTTAGTAGAGAGTGGTGAGATATATGATATAATTTTTTGATATGACCAAAGTGACAGGTGTATGAATGAAGGGCTGGCGGTGCAGATGCTATATGAGCTCATGCATCCTACAATAATTCTGACTCTATATGAGTAAGTATAATGTGAAACTTCAATCTAGCAGCGCCAAATCCTGAGCAATATATGTGATTGATAAAATTGCTAATCGCAATAACCAAAAAATATAACATAAAAGTATATGATAACAAAATATATCATAAATCTAGCAAAATATATCCTTATGTACAAGATCTCGCTAATACTAGTATAATTTGACATAAAGATGCTTGACATACTAACTGTCCTGGTAAATATATATATGACGATTTGCCATATATTAGATTTGCGGTGGATAAAGGGATTGGCGATCGTGATATTATGGATGCTACTCAGTTTATACTATCGTCCTCTAGTCAGACTATTCCACTAAATATAAAATATCTAAACAGATATAATAATCATTTTGCCGAATGGATAAGCAAATCCAATAGTATAAAATGCGAATCCTTTGATGACAAGATCACCGCAAACTGTCAAATAAAGAGCGAAACTATAAATATGAATATCACAAATAATTGATATAATTTGGATGATTTATATCCGATAAAATTATCAAATGAGAAGTGAGAGAAATTTGATATATATATGAGATTATTTTGATATTCTGACTCTACTGGTTATATAAACAAATTGCAAAATATATATAATAATAGGTTTTGAATTAACAATTTGCCAATAAATTATAAAAAAATTGATAACAAAATATCTGCGCTGACAGCATCGCAAATGATAACTCAAAACATAAAAGTAATGCTATATGAACTTAGTACAAACTACGATACATACAATGTCAAATGTCTTAGTTGATGCTATTTAGATGTAATAAACAATGGCATCAAAACCACATTTGAAGGAATAACAATATTTGATATAGATACAAAATCTATTGATAAAATAAAATTTTACATAAATGAGCAAACATATATAGCTGATGAGATATATATAAATTCTGCTACTGCTACTCAATTCACAAACTATAAGCGCAATAGTACTAGCAAAGCACCACGAAATATATTTAGTTGACAAATTATGATCAAAAAGCAAAATATCCGCAAACTTGATGGCAAACGATATAATCAACGAACTTTGATAAATAACATATCACTATATGATTATATATCTTGAATAGTAGAAAGTAATGATTCTGAACCATATCAAAAAGTAAAAACTATGAATATACTTAGTAAACAGTATGCGCTTTATTATATGAGTAAAAATAAACATGACTACATATCTGCAGATAGTGATTTTGTTTTGACAGATGATCCTAGGATAAGTCAGAAATATGTATGAGTATGATTTGTAAGTAAAAAATGGAAACAAGCTACTGAAGAAACTTGGCCTCAAGTTGTAGTTTATGATAATTTTTTGCCTATATTGCCATATTTTAGCTGTAGTGCTTGATTTACACGATGAGCATCAAGATTTTGACGAAATGATACACCTTATTTGGTAAGCAAATTAGATCCATGGTGATATTGCAGTGATAATAAATGAAATTTTGCATGACATGGCGTGTGACTTGCGGGTAATTGAGCAGCTACTATGGCCAAAAAATGATATGACTATAGGCAAATATTACAATATTATTATGATAATATCACTATACAAAACCTAAATACTAAACAACCCATACACATAGATATAAGTCCTAAGCCAAAATCTACAAAAATAATAAATTTGGAAAATAAATAATTGATTATCAAGTTATAACTATATATTTTAGAAATTTTATCAAAAAAATCTAAACTAATATAAAAATAATACATCACCTAAAAATATATAAATATTTTCTATAATACAACGTATATATATATACTTGAAATAAAAAACTAAAAGTATATATTGTAATTGTAGATTTACAAAAATAATTTATAAAATAGATAAAATATAATATGAATCAAATCACAATAAATACAAACCTAATAATAAGTAAATCAAATATGACTGCTTGAGAGCTATTTAGTTTGTATTATGAATATTATGATAACAAAGCTAATCAAATTCAAGAATTGGAAGATAATGTGTTTTTTGATTTATTGGATAATGTAGATATTAATGACATTATTGACACAGATGGTTTTAGAAATAAGCTAAAAATCAAAATACAATGAAAATAATAGTTAGTAAAAGATTTTCCAAAGATTCCGATGATTTGCCGATTCATATTTGTAAACAACTTGATAAATTTTTTGATTTTTGTGATACTATCAATAATATAAATGAATTATGATATATATTTGATATCAAAAAAACAAAATGAACTAGTGATAAGTATAGAATTAGATTATGAGATTATAGAATTGGTCTTTTTTATGAACAAGAATCCATAACTTTGTTGAGAATTATGCACCGCTGAGAAATATATAAATATTTTCCATAATATATTATCAATAAAAGTCAAAATTATCAAATACAAGAATTTCAAAATTTATAAATAATATATTCAAAATATGTGCTACAGATTTGACATCAATTTGGTCTCTATGAAAACAGGCCTATAGGCCAAAGAAATTTGG
>JAYWGF010000011.1:0-3276 GCA_043778395.1 bacterium
AAATCTGCCATAATATTGATATAATCATTTCGTATAGCTACATCAGGAATATATGATATCAAATCAAATATCTCATTTAGCAAGATTTTTTTTTCAACAGGATTTGATATATTGTGCTTTTTGGCGAGAGTATGATATATATGTATGATGCTATCTACTGGTGAAGTCAAAATATTCTGTTTCTCTTGCATAGTCAAATTATCATCATTGGCTATATCATCGGCATCTTTATATATACTAGTCAATGAAAGCACTTGCGGGTATATTTCTTGCTCTAGACAAAGCTTGACGGCTCTTATAGTAGCTGCAAATCCAGCATTATCATTATCAAAAAGAAGAGATATATTCTGACTATATCTTTTTAGGATTTTGATATGATCTTGTGTAAGACTAGTACCGCAAGTGGCTACACCTATAGGCAATCACACACGATATAGAGCTATGACATCCATATTTCATTCCACTACTATAATATTATTGTATTCTTTTATGTGATGTTTGGCTATATTTAGTCAATATAGTATTTTGGATTTGATAAATAGTGGAGTTTCGGCTGTATTTAGATATTTAGGGTTATCTTGTGGATCTATAATGCGACTGGTAAATCCGACTATATTATCTACCGTATCATATATAGGAAATGTAATACGATTACGAAAAAAACTATAGCTATCGCCATTTGTTCATTGTCTTACCATGCTAGTCATATACATATCACTGGTAGATATGCCTTTAGCGATAAGATATTGTGGCAAATCATATTGATTATCTGTAGCATATCATAATCCAAATCTTGCTATAACTTCTTGTGTAAGTTTCCTTTTGTTGATGAGATAATCTGTCGCGATTTCACTTTTTGTCAGACTATTTTGATAATATATATTTATGATATTATTGGTTTGTTTGATTTTTTCTTTTTCATCTTTGGTTTCAGAATTTTTGGCAGATGTTTTTCGGTCATATTTGCTAGTATCTATATCTGCATATTTTGCAAGTTCATTTATTGCATCTTTGAAGTCCAATCTATCATATTCCATAGCAAAAGTAATTACATTGCCTCCATTTCCACAGCCAAAACATTTGTATATTTGTTTGTCGTCGCTAACTATAAATGATGGGGATTTTTCATTGTGAAAAGGACATAGGCCAGTATGATTACTGCCCGATCTACGCAAATTTACAAACTTGCTTATATAATCTACTATATTAATTCTGTTTAGTATTTCGTCAGTGATATTCATAAGTCAGATTATATATTCTATCAACAAAATAAAACCGAGTGTACTTTATGTATATATAACTAGATTTTGGTAATTATATATGATAATACAAAGTCCTCGCTATGGACATACTTGCTAAACCCCAAAATAACTCTAATAAAAATAGTATACATATATTTTTGGAACTTTCAAGCAATATATATTTGCTTTTTGGGAATTTGTAAATATAATGTATATTATAGTTTTTTTTATATATATTAGCGAGATATTTTGACTTACAAACCTAAGCAAAATCTATAAATAGAAAAAATATTGTGATTTGCAAAATAAAATAAAGTTGAAATAATTAGATAATTGATTGTATATATATTATGACTACATCACAAGTAATAAATAAAATTCAAAGTAAAAAAAAAAGAACTAATAAATGCTTGAATTATACATTTGGATCTTTTTGGTAGTTTTGCTAGAGGTGATTTTGAGGATAGTAGCGATATAGATTTACTTTATGAATTTGATGCAAATCAAGATAAAACATGACGATGAATATTTGGCATATATGATATATTGGAAAATATAACTCAAAGAAAAATTGATCTAATTAGTAGTAAATTTATAGATAATTCTATAAAGGAATCTGTTTTATCAAATATTATAAATATATACTAATGTGTCACACGAAAAAACTCTAAATACATATATATAACGATTACGGGATATGATTCATAAAATAGAAAGATATTCTAAAGATTGTAAAACTTATGAAAATTTTGTGTCTGATGAGAAAAATATAGACATGGTAATACCACCAATTACTCAAATTTGAGAAACTGCAGCTAGGATTAGCAAATTATATCCTGATGCTATAGATTTACCATATAGGCAAATTGTTGGTATGAGAAATACTTTGATACATATGTATCACAAAGTAGATACAGAAGTGTTACGAAATGCTATCACGGTAAGCATACCAAAACTAAAACAAATTCTAGAAGACAATAATTTGTAAAAAGATAATATATTCTGACTTTATATATATTTTAATATTCATTTGTAAAAAAATATAATAAATATATATCTTGTATACCACAAAGTATATATTAAATAATAACATTGAGTTTTCACATAATAAAAGGAGTAATTGGCTGATATTTCTACCAATTAGATCCTTTTGTGGAACTCTTTGATTTATGCTTTGTAGTAAAAGCTGAGATGTTTGCCAATTATTCCTCAATTAAATTTGAGTTTTATTAGTAAATATATACGGTCAAATACAAGGCTGTTTTTTATTTAATTAAAATATTATATTATGTTAAATGAATTGTGATCTTTTTTACACAAGTACTTTTTTAGTAATTTATGAAGTAAAGCTTTTGATTTTAATTGACGTGCGTCTAGATCAGAATATTGGTATTATAACTTAATATTTATTATTTTATTATTGATTTTTTCTTTAGTCCTAGAAACTTTAGAGAAGATCCTTTTAGGATGAGCAAAGCCAATTATATGATCAATATCTTGAGGTAATTTACCATCGTGGATTGAATGAATAATTCAGTTAATATTTTTCATATTTTGAATATTTTTAGCATGGGTTATGTTTATTCCATGAATTTCACTTGGAGTAAGAAGACTTCATGATGTTTGAAAAAGCTGAACAAATTTATTTTGGAATTTAATTCCATATATATGACGAATATATGTATTAATATTAACGCTTAGGAAATCAGATTGAGAAAATAAATATTCTAACTCAATAAAAATAAAAGATAATCATACTAATTAGTTAGATATGCAAAAATAAAAATATTATAACTCATAAAGTCAGAATATATATTATATCACCAAATATATATCTATCCTATTCTCAGTACATCACTAATATATAGCTTATCTACAAAATATATATCATGACATACGAGTATCACTGCTCATTGATAATCTATGAGCATTTTTTCTAGTGACTCAATAGTAGGTATGTCATGATATATATTTTGTAGATAAGCTATATATTAGTGATGTACTGAGAATAGGATAGATATATATTTGGTGATAT
>JAYWGF010000012.1:0-3270 GCA_043778395.1 bacterium
ATGCCAGTATATGCCATCATCTTGTGTCATCATCGTATCATGATATCTATACCTAGATCCGCCACATCAGTATATATATGACCAAGCGTCTGCGATGCATCAGCTATCAAAATTGTCTTTGTAGATACATATTGTTTGATTTTTTTGATAATAGGAAAGTTTATAATACCTAGTACATTGCTGGCAGTTGATAGACTTATAATCTTGACGTCGTGAGTATATTTGGCACAAAAATCATCTATATCTATTTGGCCATATTTATCTATTTGTATATATATGATTTGTAGATTATATTTTTTGGCAATATATAGTCGCGGGAGTAGATTGGCATGATGTTCGGCTATAGGAAGCATAATTTTATCTCATGGATTGAGAATATTTGACTCAACCAAGCTAGTAGTAATCATATTGTATCCATGAGTTGTGCCAGGAGTATATATGATATTTTTGGCTTTGGCATTTATCAATTTGGCGATTTTGATTTTGGATTGTTGATATATATCTTCAGAACGGAGCGCTATGTCATATTGTCATCTGCCGAGATTGCTATTGTGACGAGTGACATAAAAATCCACTGCATCTATTACAGATTGTGGTTTTTGAGTAGTGCTGGCTGAATCTAGATATATCAAGTCAGGATTATTGCTAAATATTGGAAAGTCAGATTTCATGAGATTTTGAGAGATATATATATTAGTGGGATAGGCTGACTTTATGACGATTATATTAGCATAGCATTGGTATAGATTGACTAAACAAAAAACCTATATTGGGTATAAGTATGTCATATCTTTTAGATATTATTATTAACAATTCAACTGTATATCTAGCATCTTCTTGGCTAATAGAAATTCAATTATGAAAAAATATGTTTCTCTGACATCTTAATTTTTCCAATAAAATAAACTCTTCTTTGTTTATTTTATTATTTTTATATAGATACGATATTTTCCATTTTGCTGAGTTTACTTCTATACTATTATTCAGTTTTAATATAGTAGGGCTATTTTGACTATCTAGTTTAAGTGATTCTTCATAACCCTCAGCAGTTTTATTATATTTATACGAGTCAATATTTTGTATTCATAAATTATTTATATTAGACTCTAATGATTTTACATATATATGTTCTACATAAAATCGTAAAAAAGATATTCAAGTTTCATAGTAATAATTTTTGAATGCTCATACAAAATTGATAAACATTTTATAAAAATCAATTTTATTATTATCACTTAATATATTTATAAATTTTGATTTTATATTATCAAAATCTATTCAATTATAATTCTGACAATGAAGCATTTTAATTCACATTTCTCACATATTTTTTTGATAATCTAATTTTTTATATATTTCTCTATTACTTGAACTATATGATTCTTTATTTCATTGTAATGACTTACCAGAACAATGACCTCAATCAAGATTTTGAAAATATATATTATCAAAATTTATATATATATATCATATATTAAAAGTATATCTTTGACTAACAAAATACTCATATATATTTAAAATAAAAATATTTATATATAATCTGTACATTCAAAATACTTCATTATATATATCAGAATCTCTTTTAAGTGTAATATGCAATTCCTCTTCAATTCTTCGCTCTCGATATTTCTTTTGTAATAATTTATCTATGAATCATATTTTTCCGTCCTCATATATTATCAATTGAAGATTCTCATTTATTTGATTTTGGTAAAATATCTCAGGATCAAAAATATTAATATTTTCTAACTGATTGTTTGTAAATATAATATAGGATTCAGACATATAAGAAAAAAACAAAAAATCTTTTTCTTTATTTAATTCATATGCTTTTAAAATATACTCTTGAGTATTCATATTTACATATATTTCTTTTTGATAAATTCACGATATATCTTACAAGGAGACCCTTGTCCCTACGATTTGTATTTGTTTGAATTTATTATAAATATATTTGATATGATTTCAAATATTTATAAAACTTGATAATAATACAAAAATATATATCTATATCATGCTTTGTGAAATCAATTTGCGATGCAATAAACTTTTTTATCCAAAAAAATATATATATGTCAGAAATAAATTATAAATCAGAATGGGATTTTAGCTTTTTGTATAAATCTGTAGATGATCCGCAAATAGAAAAAGATTTGGAAAATCAAAAAATACTGGTACAAGATTTTTGTGATAAATACAAAAATAATCAAGAATTTTTGCAAAACGATCAAAAACTATATGAAGCTATATATGATTATGATAAATTGTTAGAAAGTGTAAAAGATTGATGAAATGCTTGATCATATTTTTATTATCTATCTACAAAAGATACAGATAATGCATTTTTGCAAGCCAAAAATAATAAAATTCAAGAACTATTTGTGACTTTTGCGAATCAATTGGCTTTTTTTGAATTAGAATTATCAAAGTCATCATCCGTAAAACAAGAAGAATTTTTGCAATCGTCAAAGCTAATTATTTTTAGAAATTGGCTAAAGTGTATATTTAGGGATGGTACATTTGCTCTGAGTGAAAAAGAAGAAATAGTAATAAACGAATTATGAAAAGTATCTTACTCAAATCGAGAAAATATGACAGAAAAATTATTATCAAACGAAACAGCTAACATAAATATAGATAATAACACAGTAAATAAGACATTTGAGGAATTGATGAAATTATCTAGTGATCAAGACATAAACACAAGAGATGAAGCTGTAAAAATCGTGAATAATATATTTGCAAAAATAATCTCAGTATCCGAAATAGAGCTAAACTCTGTATTAGAATACAAAAAAAATATAGATAATTTGAGAAAAATATCAAGACCTGATCTCGGCAGAATATACAATGATGATCTAGACGAATCTATAGTAGATACGCTAAATGACACAGTCATAAAAAGGTTTGATATATCATCAAGATATTTTGACCTCAAAGCAAAAATCATGAAAAAAGATAAAATATCTTACAATGAACGCAATCTAAGTCTATCTCAAAATGATGAAAAAATAGACATCAAAGATGCTATAAATTTGATTTGAGATGTTTTTAGTGAAATTGATAGTGAATTTTATGATATATATAAGTCTGTACTAGAGGATGGTAGAGTAGATATATTTCCTAGTAAAGGTAAAAGGTGATGAGCTTTTTGTGCATGGTCAATAAAATGAAAATCATTGGTTTTTTTGAATTATACTTCTAGAACTAGAGATCTGATGACTATAGCTCATGAATTTGGACATGCAATTCATCATGAAATGCTAAAAA
>JAYWGF010000013.1:0-3245 GCA_043778395.1 bacterium
CAGGACTAATCTGACTCATATCATTGATAAATCTAGTTTGTTGTGGCTGGGTGTATCATCCAAAATTGTACACAATACTATGAATATCACTGATCAATAAATCCATCGCAACGTGATTGGTATCTTGTAGTGTATGTAGTTTGTTGGCGATTTGTTGTGATTGCGGTCAAAAATCTCCATCTACACGAAGTACCTCAAAGTCATCATGATTAATATGGTGTGCAGCGATAGCGACGTTTGTGATTTGTTGTATTTTCATCGATTTTTGAGCTTTTAGTGTATTGATTGGTCGATTTGATGCAGCTCTCAGACCACTTGTTTTGATAGTGTGCTCATACATATCCTGAAATAATTCAAAACTAAGTCAGGTTATTTTTCTGTAGTCCGATTCAGTTTTAGTATTCAAAGTATTTGATCGATCCTTGATTGCTTGGATATCTTCGATTGATTGCATATTTTGTACTTTTTCTACAAAAGCTGTATTGTGTATATTGTTGGTCAATCTATTTTGCTGTAGAACTCAAGATACAAATTTTTGTAATTCAGGTTGTGACAGTGTTGCTACATAGTTTTTTACTTGTACAAGTACCCCTTTATTGCTATAGTCTTTGACTTTTTTTGATACAGTTTCTGACTTTTGTACTTTTCATTTGACTATTTTTTTAGACTTTGATGATACTTGTATTTTTTGTTTGATTGTTTTGATCGGTATATGTATATGTCATTCTTTTTCGAGTTGATCCAATAATTTTGTTATTTTTTTATTGATGGTTTTTGTTTCGTATCAATCGATAATCTGATCACAAATATTTTTTCCTTCACTATATACTTCACATGCTTGTGTGTATGGATGTTCGATATTGTCGATAATTTTTGGATACAATCATTGTGAATTTGCAATACCAGTTAGATCTTTGTTGTGTTTATCGAGTACTTTTCTATATTTGATATAGTAATCATTATACATTTTTTGCACATCTTTTGGCTCGTATTCACCAGATTTTCATTGTTCCAAAAATTTATTATATTCTTGATTCAATAGATATTTGAGATATATTGCTGAAAATGCACGAGAGTATTCTCACTGATTTTCTGACAATGCAATTTTCCCATTTTTGATGTCTGATTCACATTTTTGAGTATCATCATATCACAATATCTTGTACAGTTGCTCATATCATGTAGGAGTTTTGATTTTTCGTTGTGATACTGAGTGTACAAATAATTTAAAATTCTCTGGTTGTTGTGATTGCATCAAACTAAAAAACTCTCATGGTATATCGATATCTTTCTTATTGATTTGAGTAGGTGATATGCTGGCTTTGCTAGGTTGTAGATTTGCATACATCAAATCATCGAGCCCACGCTCTTTTGCAGTACCAATAATATCTTGAGATTTGAGAGCTTCTTCGGATGTGATCACATCAGCATATCTCGATATAAACTCGTCAATCATATAATCACTTATCATATTCTCATGCAATTCTTCACGCAATGAATGTGTGATCTTGGTAGTATCATTATCATCGATATTATCATTGCTCGTGACGATGTCTTGTATTTTTGATCAATCTTTTTTGTATTCGAGATACGAATTTTCCAAAAATGTTCACTTTCACAGTTTATTTTTTTGAATATAACGATTTGCTTCAAGTCATAGTATACCAACTATAACTCAAGCACTTAAAACTGTTCAAATTTGTTTTCAAATCTTTTTAGTTCTATTGCATCGTGATTTTGGGTCATTTTTGTCACATGGAGGTGGGAAGTTCATGATTATATTTTTATGATAAATAGTATATTATTTTATTTTGCATTTAATTCAGTTTCATAATGATTTGATTTTTCATGATGTGTGGATGTCATTTGGTAGAAATTCTCAGTTTTTTGCAAATTCAGATGTTGTTTTGAGAATATATGAAGTAGATCATAGCTTAGCACTATTGTATATTCAGATTTTATTATCACCGTCACCAAGCTGCGTTATATTTCAATCTTGATCACATGTATAGTACATCAGGACATCACCTTGTTGATCTTGTAAAAAAGTGTCATGATTTAAATCTTTTAGTAATGTATGTATAGAAAACATATTATTTAATCAGTTCAAATCTTCTTTTCAGGTTTTTACACGCAATAATACTATGCTAAATCAATGTTTGTCTATTTCCAATTTGTATGCATTGGTAATTGATGGTGAAAAGTCATCTTTTTTTCTAATAACATATTCTGGATCCATGAAGTAAGAAGTGTACTTGCTTCAGTTTTTTTCAACAACAAATCAATGTGCATGTAATCTTTTTTCATCTCAACACGACACGATTTGATTGACTCAATATGAACCGTTTTCTTGTATATTTTCCACAAATGATGCATACAATTCTTCAGGCTTTATCATATCAAAAAGTATTTCATTTCATGATTGATCTTGAAACTGTTCTAGTATATATTTCGTCTGGTCTAAGGTACTTATTTTTTGAGTCAATCATTCGTGGACATCATTGGCAAAATTGACAATGCGATGTTTGATATCCTGATTTTCTTCTGGATTCAAAATATATGTCACAACCATTTTTATATATTTAGTAGTTTTTCATACAATTCTACCAAATTTTGATGGTCATTTTGATGGTCATTTTCCTCCACTCTCTTTATCTGTTAGCTCTTTTTCCATATTATGATACATATAAATGTATGGTACAAATGTACCGCGATATAGTATAAACATATTGACAAATATTTGCAAGTAATTCGTATATTTATCATACCATTGTACTTTAGGTTATGATATATTTAGAGCATAAGACTTATGATTCTCTTTTTATAAATTTGGGCATAATATATCTGACGCTATTATGATCAAAATTTGTGCGTTAGATTTAATTTGTGGCTTATCTAAACAACGATAACTCATAAATAAACTTAATGTTCAATATTGTAACAACAACTCGTATCGATATAATGCTAGCATAGTCAGTATATCACTATGTATCGATGATCTGAACAATAGTACAAAAAGAAACTTCTAAATCCTGAGATGTCGTATATCTGCGATGTCGTATGGATCAGTATATACATTTTCGCGAATGACAATTTGTCATGATAGAGTCCACGCACATCCATCCCGAGCTCAATAAACCATTGCGCAAGCCATATAGTATCGCTTCTACGATGGTGGATATGCAGGATATGCTGATGTGATGGATCATCAAAAAAACGTGTGATGGTTTTATGTCACAGTATCT
>JAYWGF010000014.1:0-9797 GCA_043778395.1 bacterium
ATTCGTCACTTTCTATATTTTGTTATTCGTACTAGATGATATCTACAATCATAGGTAGTATGTGATCATTGTTTATAGTAAGACATTTAGTATTAGTTGTATTCTAAATACCATTATTATATATATCCCATTACTTTGCAACTTCGTTGCACCGTGTCCAGCTAAAGCTGGAGGTTTTAAACCCACTACGTGGAAATAAAAAAAGACTTAGCTGAATTGATAATGATAAATGATGAAAATAAACTATATTTGGACCTCACAAATAATAAGCTAAATAATATAATGGAAAATTTTGTAAATAAACAATCTTTCATTACAAAAATAATTACCAAACCAATAATGAAGTCAAATTATATTGATAATATAGATAATTTTGTAAAATCTGTAAAAGAAGGCAAAAATCAATACCAAAAAACCACTATGACATTGACCAATATTTTTTTTGATACAATTACAGAGTTTTTGCAAAAATATAATAGTTCAGAAACAAATATATCTATATCTCAAAAGGTAAAATCTATCTTCACATAATATATATATTATGTCAAACTATATATGTACAATTTACTTGAATTTTTTTTGTATATTTTTATATAGTATGTGTAAATTTATCATATAATAAAAAACTATGGATAGAAGTAATGAAAATCAATCAAATGTAAATAAAGATTACGGTTTGAATGTAAATAAAGATTTGCAAATAACGACAAATCGAAGTAATATCATAAGCGTAGCTACATTGCTATTGGTTGGATATTTGGTGTGGTTTGTAATGTGAAACGAAGTAAATAAAGTATGAGGTTGGGATAATTTCAATAAAGCAAAAACATTATATGCTCTTAGCGGATACAAAAATGCTCAAAATACTAGCTTAGATCAAGCAATATCTTCTCTAAATGGTAATGCTCCAACACCTGCTCCTGCAGCCACTGGTACTGTGCAACCTGCACAACCTGCGCCTCAACAAGAACAGTTTCCTACTGCAAAATTGACTGCTGATAAAGTTAGTGAAATGAAAAAATGATTTGCTGTAGAAGGAGATGCAAATGCTCAAGTTACTATTATAGAGTATACTGATCCAGAATGTCCTTTCTGTGTTAGACATCATAATGATAAAACTATAGCTACTACTATAAGTAATTTCACGGGTAAAGTAAATCATATTATCAAAGTAGTACAATGAGTAAATCATCCATGAACTGAAAAAAAATCAATAGCGGTAATTTGTGCTGGCAAAATAGGTGGTGATAAAAACTATATAGCTATGTTTGACAAAATTATGTCAGCTAGTACCACTAGTTCTATGGTTAGTGTAGATAAAATTCCTGAATTAGCAAAAGAACTTTGACTAGATGATGCAAAATTCGCAGCTTGTTTGACAAGTCCTGAATCAAAAGATATATATACCAAAAACCGAGCTGAAGCTCAAAGCGTATGAGCTAACGGTACTCCAGGTAATTTGATCATAAATAATACTACTTTTGAAACAAAATTGGTTGCAGGTGCATATCCAGCTGACCAATTCAAAACTATCATTACTAGTATGATAAAGTAGATATATTATTGATATAAAAAATATTCTGACTATAATATAGTTGGATTTTTTTATGAAAAAATTATGAAATCAAATTTATTTCAATAAATATTTTTCTAAATCCTTTGAATAATAAGTCAGAATATATATATTATATTTATGAAAAGCATAATAAATAAGATCAGACTATTTGTAAAAAATATAAATAAAGATCAATGACTGTTGATAATATTGAGCTGTTTTTTGTTTATATTAGCAAGTAGAATATTTTATTTACAAGTATTAAAATGATCTTACTACCAAGATCAAATAGCAAGACAAAATTTTAATACAAATAGTATTATTGCTACGAGGTGAGATATATATATATCTGACAGATCTCAAAATAATATAAAATTGACTGAAAATATAGAAAGATATAACATTTTTGTAGATACAAAATTTATTCCTCACAAAAAAAAATTTATAGATTTATTGGGGCCTATTTTACGAAAACATTTTTGTGTAGAAAATTGAAATAATAATATAGACCAAATCACTTGCATAAAAAGTATAGAAAAATTTACCAATACTCAAATATTGCCACCAGATCCGCAATTATTTTTTAAGTTGGATGGTTTATTGCAAACTGGTTATATATATAGTGGTCAGTTTATACCACTTAGTAACGCACAGCTAAATTCTACTTGATATAAATATACAAAACTAATTACATGATACATATATAGCGGAACAATTGACCAAATAGCAAAAAGCCAATCTCAAATTAAAGCTAAATATAAAGATGACATAAATCAAATACTTAGTGGTACTAGCAGCGGTCAGATTATATCTATGATATCTACAAGACTTGATTGATTATTGTATACTGGTAATAGAAATTCAAATTTTTTCCGTTTTATAGACAATGATTTGCTTATTGATGAGTTAAAAAATGCAAATATATCAGGTATGCAAATAATAAATAATCATTATGTGTATTTTTTTCCAGACAAAATGGATATAAACAATGAACAAAATATTACTAATACAATCAAACAAATATTTGAAAAATATTGAGAAAATATATCTACTAGCGAATTACAAACTTATCTTTTACCACAGCAAAATAGATATGTATCTATAGCAAAGTGAATTAATTCAAAAATATTCTTTGAGATTGATCAATTAAAAAATCTATATACTATACAATGATTTTTGGGTATAATATCCAAAATGAATATTTCTTGACGAAAGGCAAATGATCAATTAACATATCTGGAGGCAGATACCAATATATTTACCGATAAAAATGATTTGATAAATAAATTAGATGATATTTTTAAAAAATATTGATTTGAGGTTAGTGTTAGTGCAAAAAATAAAATCCTAAGCTCAACTAAACCAGCAAAATACAAAATATTTCCACAGTGAATACCTTTGTTTCACGGATTATGATCAGAAAAAGACAATAATAGATATTACCCTAACGATAGCTTACTCAGCAATGTAATATGATATTTGGACAACGATGGTACGGCTCATTGATGAATTGAAAAATTTTTTGATGAACAGTTGGCAGGCAAAAATGGTAAAATTATATGAATTTGAGCTTCTTGGTTGTGAGAAGTAGGTAGCAATGATTTTGAAATTACCCCAAAGCAAGATGGCAATAATATATATTTGACAATAGATGCAATCATACAAAAAGAAGTGGAAAAAATAATAAAATTTTATCAAGAAGATTTTCGTGCAGATAGTGTTTCCGCTATGATCATGAATCCGTACAATGGCAAAATAATCTCTATAGCAAATTATCCAGACTACAATCCTAATAATATATCTGATATATATAATCTGAAGCCACTTGAAATCTGAAATAGATACATAATAGACGACGAAACTCAGCTAGATACTCCAGTCTATTACCAAAGTGGCACAAAGTTAGTGGAAGCTACGCCTGAAATTCGTAAAAACCTTACTATTCAAAAATATATACATAAAAATATATACTGACCCAAAGTTCTGATAGATAAAAATATATCTTTGCCATATGAGCCATGAAGTGTATTAAAGTGATTTACTATATGAATATGACTAGACAGTGATGAGATATCTTTGACAGATAAATATTTTGATAAATGAAGTCTTAGTATAGATGACTTCAAAATAAGTAATGTAGCTTCAGCTTGTTTATGAACCAATTCATTTTTGCATGCATTACAGTTTAGTTGCAATGTATGAATGATAAGGATAATACAAAGAATCTGACAGTGGACATACTATAATTATATACAAAAATTATGATTTGGTAAAATTACATGAGTAGAATTAGCAAATGAAGATGCTTGATTTGTAGCAGATCCAAACAATAATAGCAAAGCAAGATTTTATAATAATTCTTTTGGTTTGGGGATACTAGTGACTCCTATGCAATTGGCGGCTGGATATAGCGCACTAGTAAATTGATGATATTATATCAAACCTACCATCATAGATAAAATAACTAATTCACAAGGTCAGATTATCTACAAATATGAAAAACCAGATAGAACTAAAGTAATGAAAACACAAACCTCCGACGCAATAAAATACGCACTTTTTCAAGTAGTAAACTGATGACAAATCAAAAAATTCTCAATTCCTTGATATACACTATGAGGCAAAACAGGTACTGCGCAGATTGCTTACAGAGGCAAATATCGCGAATGAGCGGGCTGGACAAATGGTAGCTTTGCATGAATCATCACCAAAAATAATCTAAAATATGTCATAGTCGTACAAATTCGCCGCCCACGCAAAAGCGTACGATGAGAACTCACTGCCGGCAAAATATTTGGCGATATAGCAAAATATATCATAAGTTATGAATGAATCAAAAGCTAGAAATTTTTGATATATATCATAGATATATTCTGACTTTGGTAGCTAAGATATATATTGGTAGGGAATATACATGTGAGTAATAAACGTAAATCGATATTATCTATTTATAACTGATAATATAATATCGTATACGATTAGCTACTTTATTATATATTTTGTATATATAAGCCATAACAATATTTTTATTAAATATAAAAAATGAACAAAATGCAATATATTCTGTCCATCGTCAAAAAATTTTGACTACATATAATCAATTAAAGTTTTGAAGTATTAAGATTAGAAATCGTACATAAACTAAGCTGCCTTCTTCTCAGAACCAACAGGCATAGCATAAGTAGCATAGTAGCAGCTCCAATGAGCTCAATCCTCATCGAATTTGACGTAAATGGGACTACCATTGCTATCGACTGCACGAAGCCAAATATAGCCATAATCGCCCAATCCGTCGCCATACCAACGGCCATTGCTATAACGGTAAGAAGTAAGTTCAGATTGTAATATTTTGCCAGTATCTTTATCAAATTTTACCAATCCAGAAGCTTTTAAGAATTCAAACCAATTTCACTAATATTGATCATTTACGATAGCTTCGGTAATTTTGAAATTTAGTTTTAGATTTTTTTTAGTATCACTATTTACTATATCTTTTCATAAGATATATTTACTATCTAGAAATTCAAATTTACTTCATTTTTCTTTTGATAGCCTTTCTTCTATTTGTTTTCTTTTTTGTATAAATTTATCACTAGGTTGTATATAGTTTTTGAAATTTTTAGTAGTAGCAAAAAGTTGTGACACAGTTCTCTTATGTTCTGTTCAGTCAATTTTTACTGTTCGTGAAATTTCTGATTGGTTTTTGGAGTTTATTCATAATTTTTGTTTTGGCAAATCACTTGATTGTATTTTAGCAAATTCTTGACCAAAAAGTTTTATCAATCATCTTTTATAATCTACAGATTTATCCAATAAACTAATATCAGTATGATTTTTATTATCCAAAAGTTTTTGCAATTCTTCTTTTACATTTTTTGGTATATCTTGTGCAATAAGTTGTCTTGCTTTATCAAATTGACTAATAAGTTCATTTTCTACTTTATCCGGATTTATTTTTTCCATTTTTATATATATTTGATAAATAAATTATAATTTAAGTATAAATATTTATATTATTTTGTCAAGTGAATATATATGTATAATAATTATCGCGTAATTTATGATTTGAATATATTCAAAATTCCTTGAATACTAGTGTATTATCATTATATTTTTTGAGGTAAAAGTAAGTTGCTAAATCTGCAATTTTTGATCAATCATAAAGTCAGAATATATATTTATATAAATAAACAATAATAAAAAATGAATTTAGAACTAAATAAGTGAGAAAAATCAAACATAAATATAAATTTTACACTAGATGAAAATGTACTAGAAACTTACAAAACAAAATCTATCAAAAAAATCTGAAAAGATATAAAAGCACCAGGCTTTCGTGAATGACATGTACCCGTAGAAATCATAAAAAAACAAGTAGGCGATGAATATATCAAAGCTAATGCCATAGAATTAGCTGTAAATGATAGTTTGGATAAATTGCTAAAAGAAAATCAAGAAACTTACAAATTTATTTGAGATATATACAATTTGGCTATATTGCCTGATTGAGAAAATATCATCGTCAATTACACAGTAGATATATATCCTAGCGTATATAAGCTAAATGAAAATCGAAAAAATCTAAAAGTGGACAAATATGACGATCAAGTGACTGAAGAAAAAGTAAATTCCTCTTATGATAATCTTATGTCGCAGTATGCAGAGCGAAAAGATTCTGATACAATTACAGAGCATAGCTCATCAAAAGTAAAAGCTGTATTTTTGGATAAAGATGGCCTAGAAATAGACACTAGTCGTATATTTGTAAATAGTGGAGATCTAAAAGAATATGATGTCATAAAACAAAATTTTTTGTGAAAAAAAATAAATGAAGAATTTGAAATTAGCTATGATCAAAATACTTTGCCGCATGTATTGCATTATCACAAAGATGAAAAAATAGCAAGTAAGATTTTGATATATATAGAAGCAATACAAGATGCACATATTCCAGAAATGAATCCTGAAAATATTAAGAAATTTTTTGGAAATGAAGGTATAAATTCTGAGGAAGATTTGAGAAAAGAAATTGCAAAGGTTATAAAATCAGAAAAATGAAATACAAATCTTACAAATGTGGTAGAAAAATACCTAAATGAATCTCAGGATAGTTTTGAAATAAGTATACCAAAAACTATGATAGATTACGAAAATAACACTAGAATAGAAAATATGTCCAAAAGATTTGGTAGTAAAGAAAAAATGGAAAAATATTTGCAAGTAGTAAATGAAAAAAATGAAAAATGGAATATAAATGAATATTATGAAGAAATTCAAAAATCGTCAGAATCAAGTATATCAAAATTCTTCTTGTTCAAAAAAATAACTGAAGAATTATGAATAGATAAAGATATAAACCGAGAAATGGAGCTTGATCCAGAAAAAAAACTAATTGAACATTTTGATAAATAAATTTATGTTTTTATCAATTTAGCCCAAAATATTATTTGTTATGAAAAGTAAAATTATATATATATTCTGACTTATATTTTTTGGTATGAATTTTGCTATAGCAACACAAGACATTGTTATAAACAGTAAAATTGATAATAGTACAAATATAATTTCCGTAAAATTTATAGATATAAAAGGTACAAATCTAGAAAATGCTCGCCAGCAGCTACCTACTGATGATACTTTCATAAATTCTCAAAAACAAAGTTTATACAATTATATCAGTATATATAGAAATAAAAATAAACTAAATAGTCTGACTATAAACACAAAACTAGAAATTTCAGCTCAGAAATTTGCACAATATCTTTCTGATATTTGAAGATTGATACATTATGGATATAATTGAGAATTGGCATCTGATAGATTTATCAAAGAATGACTAAAAAATTCATTTTGGTGAGAAATTATATCTAGTAGTATAAATTTATCTTGAGCTGTAGCATCTTGGGCGGATAGTCCACTTCATTGGCAAATATTTAATAGTACATGATACGATAGTATTTGAATTTGATATCAAAAATGAATGCGAGTAGTAGTATATTATCTTGATAAAGATATAAATAAGCACAATCCACCCAAATCAAATAATAATATAGTAAAAACTTGTATAGTCCGAAAATATAAATATATCAAAAACATAAAAAAAAAATTATTATGTCTAAAATACAAATAATAGTAAATAATATTTTTGTAATATATGTAGTTATCATAAATATATACTGATTTGTGATATGGTGAATAGATAAAATATTAGCCATAAATCACAAATTCAGGATTTCAGAAAGAAATTTATTATATATATGTATATTATGATGACGAGTTTGAGGATTATTTTGATCAATATTATTTGAGCATAAATCTTCAAAAATATCTTTTTGAAAAAAGATGTATATTATTTCGCTTATACAGATTATCGTTATTATAATATATATAATATATTCATAAAATTTATATCAAACAAACAAATTCCATGATAGTATTTTTTGAAGTATTAAAGTGATTATTTTTTATATTTAGTATTTTTGGTGGGTTGTTTTATATCAAGTGAAAATCATTTCTTGATCCACAAGTATTTGATATAATTGCCAAATTTATCATGCCGTGATATTTGATATTGTGCGGTATTATGATATGATATATTATTACTTCATTTTTTGTAGGCAAATACAAAGACGATGATACTATGCTAAATAAAATTTATTCTAGATGATTTATATTTTGATTATTGTTATGAATATTGATAGCAATATTCAACATATATCAAAAATAAACACTTGAATTACAAAAAAATAAATATATTATAATTTTACATTTTTATATACAAAAAAACTTAATGAAAAATACATTATTATTGATTGCTAGTTTGTCTACATTAGCATTATCTGCATGCGGCAATATTACTACTACAACATCAACCACTAATCTTTCTTGAGCCCTATCAAGTGAATTTGGTATACCTAGTTGTGATAAATATGTAAAACTTATGGATTGTGTAATAAGTAAAATACCTGTCAATCAGCAAACTGAAACCAAGCAACAATATAACGAAGCTATGACTGCTCGAAAAAAACTACCCGCTGACCAACTCAAACAAATATGTGATACTACCATAGCTCAGCTAGATAGCGTAAAAGATACCTACAAATCTATGGGTTGCGAATTATAAAAATAATTTTTTTAATCAATAAATATATAGTTTTGTATATATTTATTTTTTATTGCAAAAAAAATATACGATGCAATATTACACCAAATGAATATTTTTATCAAAACCCATTGGCAATAATATCTTTTCTTATCAAGAAAGAAAAAAAAGATGATCTGATTGCCAAATATATATACCACCTATGATATATATACATAGTGATATCAGCGATAATCTGACTTTATCGGATTTTGTAGGTTTTGAAGAAATAGATGAATCATGAAAACTGCATAGCTATAATAGTCTGCAAAATCACCTATCTACCAAAAATATATACATAATTGATAATCATAATCATGCACTATATCGGTGGTATTTGTGATACTCAAATAGCACAATACAAAAATGATCCACACTAATACATATAGATCAGCATGCAGATATGTGAATTCCCAAAAAACTTATAAGTCAGAATATTTTTGATCTAAATAAAGATAATCAATTAGAATATATATACAATTATGTAAATACAGATTGTAATGTATGAAATTTTATAACACCTGCCAAAAATATATGATTGGTTTCAGAAATAATACAAGTCAGGTCAAGATATGCTTTATGATGATTATTACAAAAAATATGAATTATCAAAAATCAAAATATGATAATACTAGATATTGATTGCGATTTTTGGAGTGATGAAATTGATGAAGAGAGTATAGATATGGTAAGAGAAATTATGAAATATGCTGACATAATTACGATAGCAACTTCTCCATATTTTATAGATTTTGAAAAAGCAAAAAAAGTGATAAATAAGCTTTTGTGATAACCTAGTGATAATTTATATAATGGGATATTGTATATATTTGACCAATATTTATCAGTAAAATATATTACTGAAATTGATTATATATATTTTTTGAAAAAAGACTTGACAAATATATACAAATACATATATTGATGTTGTCAAGAATTATATATAATGTTTTTTATATTATAAATATATTCTGACTTAAACAAATTTTTCAAATCAAATCAAATCAAGTAAACATCCCAATCCAGCTAAAGCTGGGGGCTTTTTTAATCTAATTTAATTTCATTTTGTCATTGTTGTTCTATGTATTCTTTTATTAGTTT
>JAYWGF010000015.1:0-9762 GCA_043778395.1 bacterium
AGATAAAGTTTGGGATAGATTTTTGGGATTATGTGATAAGTTATCTATCAAGATGGTGACTATAGAAGAGATAATAGAAGAAGAAACCAAAAAAATTAGTGAAGCTTCAAACAATAAATTATGAAAAATAATATTATTTGAGACTGCTCATACGGTAAATGATAAACAATACAATGACTATATAAAATTGTATTTTATGGAACTTAGCAAGATACCTTTGCTAAGTGCAGATGAAGAAAAGATATTGACGCAAAGAGTAAAAAGATGAGATGAAAATGCCAAAAAAAAACTTATAGAATCAAATCTTAGACTAGTAATATCTATCGCTAAGAAATTTTATGGTAATAATAAATTATCATTTTTGGATTTGATACAAGAGTGAAATGTATGACTTATCAAAGCTATACAAATGTTTGATCCAGATAGAGAATTCAAATTTTCCACATATGCACATCGATGGATAAAGCAATGATTGGTAAAAGCTATAGCAGATATGGGTAAAAATGTGCGTATTCCTGTTCATTTGATGGATGAGATTAGTCAATATAATAAAGCATATAGTGAACTTTTTCAAAAAAATGGTAAAGAGCCTACGAGTAAGGAAATTGCTACAAAACTAGATTTCCCCATCAAAAAGATTAAAAAACTTGAAGAAGTTATGTTTGGTAATGTGAGTTTGGATACTTTTGTAGGAGATGATCAAAAATCTACACTTTGAGATTTTATAGCAGATGATACGAATCCTAGACCTGATGAAATTATGCAATCAGAAATTATCAAAGAAAATCTTGATAAAATACTAAATATGCTAGACCCACGCGAAAGTAAAATAGTAAAAATGAGATTTGGCATAAACTGACCTAGTTATACATTAGAGCAAGTAGGTGCAGAATTCAAAGTCACTCGCGAACGTGTCCGTCAAATAGAACAAAAAGTTATCCAAAAACTACAAGAACATGTATGATTGCAAAGGCTTATAGATATACAAGATGAAGTAGAAAAAATCAATTATTACAACCCTAAAGAACTTCAAGTAAAAGCACCTAGCAAAAGGTGACGCAAGCCTGGTGCTATAATAAATAAAGCAACATTGGTATAAATATATATATTAATGATAATCTGACTAAAAATCTTCAGAACGCAGATAGCTGAAGATTTTTATTATTTTTATATCTAATTTCATTTATTTACTACTTTCATAGTAGCTAATATAATATACATATCAAACAATATAGACCAATTACGTATATAATATAAATCAAAATTAGCCTCATTATTGAAATCTATCTTATCTCTTCATCGTATTTGAGCATATCATGTAATGCCCGGTTTTACAGAAAGAAGTTTTTTTTGTCGTGTGTTGTATTTATCTACTTCTTTTGGTAAATGAGGTCTTGGTCATACTAGTGACATCTTACCAGCTAGTACACAAAATAGACTAGGAATCTCATCTATTGAAGTTTTGCGCAATAGTCTTCATAATTTTGTAATTCTAGGATCATTTTTGATTTTTGGTAAGATGCTTCCTGGCCTTATATTATATGTATCTATAAGCTCTTGCTCATATGTTTCTGCATTTTCTCAGCCATATTTTTCGCCAGTACAAAATTGCTTTTTCATAGTACGAAACTTGATAAAATCAAATTCATTTTCATTTTTACCAACTCTTTTTTGGATGTAAAAAGCAGGAAATCAGTCAGACAATATCACTAATATATATACAATAATAAAAATTGGACTAAGTAAAATTATCATAAGCACTGATCAGAATATATCTATAAGCCTTTTGACTACCCTAGCTCGGTCTTCTATATTGCTAGATTTATAAACTAAACCTAGTATAGGACCAAATCTTTGTGGAGTAAAAATCATATCATCAAGCAATAATCACTCTGGAATATGTATAAAAGTCTTACCGGCAATATTAACTTTATCGACAAGGTTTTGGAGTTCGTCTTTTGGTATATCTCATATTAGCATCAATATGTTATGATCTCTGATACGATATATATATTCCATAGTACTATACATATCTGTATGTATATCATACTTACCAAATGTTTGCAAATTTTCCAATAAATCAGAAGTAAATTCAGAAGCATTTATATCTATATTACTTATCAATAATATACTCTCTGGATTTTTGAAAATCTTTTCAAAAAAATATCAACCCAAACTGTCTAGTATAGAAATAAATAATCGGACAAAAAATCCTGCAGCCAACAATATAACTCTAGAAATACCATATAAAAATATAAACTGATTACCAAAATAAGCCAAAAAAGTAATCAAAACAAACCATATTGCAAAAGACTTCATAAAATTACTATAATAAGAAAAAACTATTTTGGTAAGATTGTATATACCTAGTATATATCATACTATTATCCATATTACAGAACTGTACACAGCAAAATACACCAATTCCTCATAATTTATAAATGGGGTATTAGGAAATACTATTCTAAGTTGATAACTGAACCAAAAACAAAATAAAATTATAAAAAAATGTATAAATGGTTTTATTGTTTTTGTGAGTATTTTACTCTTCATAAAATATTAAAAAATATAAAAACAGCAAGCTATTTTTGTAAGTTACTGTATTTCTTGATTTATCAAATATATATTCATTGTCATGCTTATTACAAATCAATTTTTATAAACATAAATATTTATATGTCAATATGTATGATATATATATAGATATAACTAGATGATTTGAGATATATAAACAACAAAATTCACGAGAAAATTTCACAAATCAAAAAAACTTATTATAATATAATTATGAAGATTTATAAATAACAAAAACAAAATGTGAAGAATAGCATCAAAGTTTACGTATATACTGATAGTTACAATTTTTGTAGTTTATATTTTTTTGGATAAAAGCCAAAGAATAACATATGCAGATGAAATTACTACCACTATTGTAGATACTCCTACTACTACAGAAACCCAAGTCGCTACCACCAATAATCAAAATACCGTCATAAATACAGTAAGTTCTACTCAAAATGACCCAACTGTTATTCAAAATACTCCTAGCACAAATATTCCTAATACAAATATAGCTATAGTAAATGATAGCTGAAATAGCACCACAGCTACAAATCCACAAAATACACAAATAACTACCTCCGCTAACGTAATCTCTACAAATATCACATGAGCTGATATATATACAAATAGTTGATCAATAAGCGATAGTTGAACCATAATAAATAATACTGGATTTTCCGATAATATAACTAATACATGAACTCAGAATAGTTGATTCCAAAATAGTTGATCACAAGTTATTTGAAATCAAAATAGTGGATCTGATGCTACTTGACTACAAAATACATATATAATAGACGTACCACTAAATATTATTAGATCAAAAAAATCTATAACATATACAAATAACCTAATAAATCTAGATAGTATAGATAGTTATGATGTATCTGGTGGGGTAAGTACTTATTGTAGCATGATCACTAAACTAAATCTTATATCTATGATAAATAAATGATATAGCTTGGTAAATAACGGAATATGATCATGATTACAAATTAGTGAGTGAGATGCTACTACTCTCATCGATCAATGAATTAGCCAAAATAAGTTAGTAAGTATATCTTGATTTGACGATGCATCGGGCAAAATACAAAATATGTACTATAATAATTGAAGCAATATATTTGATTTTTATATATATACAGACAAATATCAAAATGAATACAAATGACATAGATTTGTGGCATTTATTGCTAGTGACAAAAATATATATGTACTAGATCCTATAAGATGAAATGCTAATACTTCTCCTATACTTATGTCAGATTATCTCAATTCTATAAATCAAAATGAGTCAAATATATATATGTATTATTATGGGTTTGGTGGAGATAGAGAAATAAATAGTCTGACTTCTTACACTTGAGAAAAAATCCTACTAAATGTATGAAATTTGATAAAATTATTTGCTAGTGGATATATTACGGCAGTATATAATACAGTTGGGTGAGTACAAAGTGCAACATTTACAAAAGATATAATATTGTTAGATTCTTGAGAAAATGAAATATTTGTATCTAGTGGTACTACCATAAAAGAAAAAAATGATCAACAGCTAAATATATATAGTTTGTGATTTGTGACCGAAGAAAGTGGAATAAATTTTAGTGGAAATTATTGAGAATATATAGATTTTGGTATCAAATGACAATATTTGATTTTTGATAAAACTATAAGATTTTTACTAAAAAGTGATATAGTAGATTGAGAAAATATACAAATAAAAGTAAAACATGCATGAGATGAAGATTTCTGAACATTATGAATTACCACAAATCAAGATGCTACTTGTTTTTCATGAATTTCTAGCAATGAATCTCATGATACTATTGTCAAAAACTGATATGCTGAGTTTTGGTCATGTTGAGCAAGTACATTTTTTGTATCTTCAGGTAGTGGATCTCCTACTATAGCGCCATGATGCAATACATTCAAAGACCCATGATGAGTAAATAACGGCACTTGATGACTTTTTGGAGAATATTTTGCTGGATATCACTCGGACAATTTGGGATTTTTTAATACTACTGCCGTATGACTAACTAGAATAGACTCTAGGGTTCAGTTTACATCAGATGGTTCTAGCACATGGTGAAATCTTATACCACCAGCAAATTGATCAACCAATAATTATGATAACTATTCTGCTAGATGGAGATGAAGTTTATATATAGCTACTGCATGAATGTACACTTTTTGGGTAAGTAATGCTGATGATGGCGCATATATGTGGATAGATAATCCAGCCACTTCGCCCACATTCTGAAATGTATTTATAAATTGAGGATGATTGCATGGCGCTACTACTTACACTAATACCAAATATCTAAATACTGGATATATAAATTTGTTAATGTATTATGGAGAATTATGATGAGGTAATACTATATGATTAGAACGACAATGACCTTGAATTACTAGACAATATATACCTACTAGCAATTTATGTAGTGCAGTCATAAACAGTAAACCATGATGATCAAATTCATGTAGCTTATGGCTAAAAGCCAACAAATGATTTACTACATCAAACAGCTCTCCTTTTGCTAATTGGAGAGATGATTCATGATTTGGTAATGATGCACAAAATACAATTTCTACTGCTACCTCTCCTACATATATATCAAATGAATTAAACTTCAATCCAGCAATTAGATTTCAGTGAACATCATCTATACCAAAATATCTAGTATGAAGCAAAACATCTACAACTACTAATAATATATCCAGTTTTATAGTACAAAAAACTAGAACAACAGCCTGACAATTTGGTAAATTATTATATTTGTATGATAATACAAGTCCTGCAGTTAATTCAAATAATTGAGCTAATAGAATGGAGGCATTTATGACATATGCATGATGATGAACTGACCGTATAGCAACTATCAGAGCAAATGCATTACAATGATATACAGATAATGTATTATGATATACATCTATATTATCTACTCATTTTACTAATTCAAATCAAGATAAGTTTTACAAAAACTGACTAAATACTATAAACTCTACGTATAATACTCAAAATTTTACCTATAATGCATACAATATATGATATGGCATATGAGCATTTCCGGCTGGAGATTATACTGATAGCGATATAGCTGAGGTAATAACTTGTGATTTTGATACTAGTAGTAGTGGAAATCTTAGAAATAAAATAGAGTCATATTTAGCTATCAAATATTGAATAACTTTAGATCAAACTACTCCCCAAAGTTATGTACTTACTACCATCACTTGATGGAATGCTTCTATCGCTTCTGTGTACAATAAAAATATTGCCTGAATAGCTATGGATAGTGATACTGATTTATATCAGCCAAAATCTCAAAGCTTGGACGATACTGGCGATATAATAGTAGAGTCAGTCAATCCTATATCTAACAAAAGAACTCTCATACGATGAAATGATTCTTGAAACAGAACCATATGGTCATTTGTAGATTCACCAGCATGATTTCAAAGAATAACTCGCGAACGACAATTTCAAGAACTAAATTGAGATTTATGAGTCACTAATATATCTATACCAAACTCTAGCCTAACTACTTTCTCTTGAAATTTATTTATGTTTATAAATAATTCTTCTAGTTTTGCAGGCTGAAGCACGGCTATTACATGATCATTAGTCAATGGTAATCGAGTATTTACTACAAATTTATCAAACTTACAATATATTACTTTTTGATATAGAGCAAATATCGCGCCAGTAGCTAACAATGATACCTGAACAGTCACAGAAGATTGATCATGAATCATAAATGTATTATCAAATGATACTGACGTCAATGTTGATGTATTATCTATAACCTGACTCACTCTTCCCGCAAACTGAATTGCGGTTATAGTATGAACTTGAGTAAGATATACACCAAATGCAAACTTTTGTGGGATAGATATGTTTACTTATAGAGCTTTTGATTGATTTTTGGCTTCTACATGAGTAGCTATAGTCACTATAAATGTAACTTGTGTAAATGACGCACCAGTAGCGCTGGATGATATATTTTACCTAAATTATACAGGTAATTATAACAATACGCTAGTAGTAGCTTGAAGTTGAGTACAAATAAATGATACTGATATAGATAATTCTTGATTTAATTCTACAATAGTAAGTGGAACACAATTTGGTACTATATCACTAAATACTTGATGATGATTTACTTATACACCAAATGCTAGTCTATGTTTTATATGAAATGATTATTTTAGTTATAGAGATACTGATGCATCTGGATGAATATCCAATATAGCAAACGTAACTATAAGTATATCTTGAGATTATACAGTTTGCAAATGACTAAATAGAAATCCTATAGCAAGAAATGATATATATACAGGCACCAAAAACCAAACCCTCACCATAACAGCAATAGGTATATTATGAAACGATTATCTAGTACCAAGCACTTGAACAAGTATAACTCAAGCACCAGCTATTCCATCATTCAATTATCCATGAAAACCAATTAGTAATGTAATCTTGACATGACCATGATGATATTCTATTACTTGAGTATTGCTTTGATGATCTCCAAGCCATGTATGATATGATGCAAACTACTGATGAGCTTCTCATAATGCAAACTTCCAAAGTTGATGAACATATTCACGATCATTTTGGGCAAGGACTACAACATGAACACGCACTATTTCTCCATTTTTTACAGATGATACAAATACCAATTTTCAATGAACACAAACATTTACTATAGATAATACTTGGAGACTGATTACAGTTACTAATACATATACATCTACTATATGAACAAATCCTAGAGTATTTGTCACAAATGACTGATGATGAGCAGATTTTTATATATATGATCCTTTGATTACAAAATTAGAATTCAATACTTGATTACTGACATCTAGCTTAGTTTCAAATACAACAAATTGAAATATTTCACTAAATCCAAATTGATGATTTGTATATACACCAAATACAAACTTTTGTGGAATAGATACATTTACTTATAGAGATAAAGACTATATATGATGAGCATTATCAAATATAGCCACAGGTACTATAAGTATAATTTGTGTAAATTATGCACCAGTTTCTGTTCCAGATATATATACTTGATTTGCAAATACGCCTTTGGTAATAGTAGATAGTTGAGTTTTGGCAAACGATTTTGATATAGATAATAGTGGTAATCAACTACAATCTATACTCATATCGTGAACTAATAACTGAACCATATCACTAAATATAAGTTGATGATTTACTTATACACCAAATCCTTACTTTATATGAACAGATTCATTTAGCTATTTTACTAAAGACCCTAGTGGATCTTGATCAACCGGCGCTATTGTCACTATCAAAGTAATATGAAGTAGCAAACTATGTATATATGCACCAGATATATACAATTCGTGAGTCCTAAATGCATCTAGCTCTGGTCAAAATCTAACTTATCAATTTGATTATTTTAGGATAGAAGATAGCAAAAATAATAGTAGTTGATATTATACTACTTTATCAGTTAGCAATTTGACTTGACCTTCAGGCAATATTATTTCAAATACAAACATATCTATAAAAGCAGATCCTCTTCAGACTATTGCCTGATACGCCAATCCTAACATACTACTAAATCCTATATTATCAACTTACCGTACAGCAAATATACCCTACAATTTTATATATCGCAACCAAGGTAATAACAATAATTTGGCAGGAATATATGGTAGTAAGCTATGGATAAGCATAAATGTACCAGCATATACATCAGTAGGTACTTACAACTGAACCATTACATATACACTTTATGAAAATCCATAAAATTATACCAAAACCTTATACCAAAACTTTATGATTGATAAATAAATAATATTCTGACATTACTATAAGTAGTTATATTGATTTTAGTCAGAATATATATATCTGTAAATATAAATTTATAATAATAAACACAAAAAATGAAAAAATTATTAATCTGATTATTTTTGTTGACATTGCCTTTGGGTATGTTTGCACAAGACCAAAATGTAAAATGATGAAACAAATTTTCTGATTTGTGAGATCTTACATTGAGATTTTGCAATGATCAAAGCATAGTATGATGAACAAAAGCACTACAAATATCAGCAAAACCATGAGAAGAAAAAGAAATATGTATACTTCTACACAATGACTGACCTACAGCTATGAAAATTTGACTAAATTTTGTAGATGGTGCTAGCACATCTGACTCAGATGCAAAAAAAGCATGCCAACCAGAAGATATAAATACATATTTTGGTAGATATGTAATAGCAGAAGACACTTGATTTTTGGTAAATCCAAAACAAACTATCAAAACAACCGTAAAAGCAAAGTTTCCTGAAGGTTATGCGGGTATGGCATATGGATGTGCCACATTTCAACAAATTGATACAAGTACAGAAAATACAGGCATGTTCAAAGTGATAGCTCGTAGAGCTAATTTCTTGGATATATTTGTGGATGGTAAGATAAATGTATGATTAGAGTTTACTTGAAATAAAGACAAAATAGATAATTTGTCAAATAGCGATAAGCTAATATTATATAATAATATAGTCAAAAATACAATAGTAAGCAAAGTAAATATATACAATTCTGGTAATGTGTGAGTGACTTGAAATCTTACTGCCTCTTACAATTATTTTTGGTTTTTTACAAATGTATTTGAAAGTCAAAAATTTAGAGTTATGCCAAAATTGACTATGCCATATGAATTTGATCTGCCTCGATATATCAGATATATCTGATGACCAATCACACTAAAATACGACGCAAGCTATATGCCAGAAATATTTTGACCCGATAAGCAATGAGTAGTAAAAATATATGATGTATCTACACAAAGTGAAACATTTTTTATGCCATGGCGGATATTGATACTCATAGCTATATACATAATATACAAACTATCCAAAAGAAAAAATAAAAATATAGATAATAAAATAATTGATGAATCCCCAAAAAATGATGCTTATAAATACAATACTCAAAAATAGATATATATCATAATAAATCCAAAATAATTTAAACATAAACAAAAACAAAATGAAAAAATACATAAAGGTTATATTTTTGTATATCATATATATATTCTGACTGATAAGTTTTGGTCATGCTGCGGATTGTATTAGCGGCACTTGACGTACATGTCAAAGAACCCTAAATATGCAAGTCAGATTATATAACTCATATTCATG
>JAYWGF010000016.1:0-9752 GCA_043778395.1 bacterium
AGTTGTCGACTATGATTAGTATTGTAAAAATTGAAGTTTTTTTCTATCCAAGAGGCAAGTCACTCTACTCGTGCATGATTTGTACCAAATTTGATCAAAATTTGAGTAGCTAGATAAGGAAATGAAACAAAAGCAATTGCAAATATAATAGGTACCATACCTACTGGATTTAGTGGAAATGGAAGAGTGGAAGTTTGTTGTACCTTACCTTGTCTACTATACAATACCGGTATTTCTTTGACTGTTTTGATAATAAATACTGCCAAAATTATCAACATCAATATCAATATAAATACAGCAATAAATAAAATAAATTTATTATCTGCTCATATTATAGAACTATAAAGATTAGTCACGATACCACTGACTATATTTGCAAATATAATCATACTAGTTCCATTACCAATTCACTTTTCGGTTATAAGTTCTGCCATCCACATCAATAATATACTACCAAAAGATAATACTATAGCAGTCCCCATTACGTTAGGAAAAAATTGAGTCACATCTATAATATTACCGCCAAATTGGCTATTGATAAGATATGTCATACCTATAGATTGTAGTATTGCCAGAGGAAAAGTAATATAACGAGTATATTGTTGTATTTTTTTTTGACCTGCCTCTCATTCATTTGATAATTCTTCCCAAGAAGGTATAATATTAGCCAATAATTGAGTAATGATGCTAGCATTGATGTAAGGAGTAAGTCATACAGCTATAATACTAAATCTATCAAAACTACCTCCCAATAACATAGCAAAATACTGCAATCCGCTACTACCAAATCTGGCTGCATTTAGATTATCGATATTTACAAATGGTACAGGTATATATACTAGTAATCTGTACAATAATATCATCAATAAAGTAAACATGATCTTTTTTTTTAAAGAGTCATTTGACCAAATTCTATTTAGCGTGTCAAAAAATTTAGACATCAAATCATATATCATAATAAATAAATTTACTACTCAAATATATATATTTACAAATCAAAATCAATAAGTTTTTGTTACAAAAAAGTCAGAATATATATCTGATATAAAACTATATATATCAATAATATTATCTGACTTCATAATTTTTTGCAAAAATGTTATCTATGATGTAAGTCGCTAAACTGAGATTTTATAGATTTAAATATATTATCTATCAAGCTATATACATCTTCATTATCTATAGTTCATTTTTTGAAATTGTATAATTTACCATCTATATTTATATGGATTTTTATTTCGTAATGATTTTCTGAAATTTTTTCTACCTTTGTATCAAACAATACCTCAGCATCAGGTTTATGAATCCAAATACCACTAATATACGAGTCAAGCTTTGTTTCTGTATTTCTTTTGACATGAGATTTAATAGAATCTTGTAGTTGGTCAGATATTTCTGATTCTATATTTCGAGAAAATTTGATTTGATTTAACATAATATATATAGTTTATTGGATAAAATTGATCTAAGAGTTCAATTTAGCTTTTACGCTATCAAGTTTAGCTATGAGTCAATCTATCTTATCGTCAAAATTATATTTATCATTTAGTCATTTGTATTCGCTATGAAGTTGCTTTTTCCAATTCAATAATTTTGATTCAGTGTCATTTAGTATAGTTTTGATTTTGGGATTATTGCGATAATCTTCTAGTTTATCTTGAATTTTATCGATTTCTACTTTTATGATTTCATATTCTTCGCCAAAACGTTCTTTGATATTATTTATAGCCTCTTCCTTATAGTCCATAGCTTTATCTTTTAATTCACTTGCTCACTTTTTGACATCAATTCGTATATTTTCATTAAATTCTTTTAGTCATTTGCCTATTTCTTTTAATTTTTCAAATCATTCTGCATCATTTACTGATTTGCGAAAATGATCATCTTTGCGAAACATATAAATCAATTCACCAGCCAAAAGTCAGACTATTCACCGTTTTAGTCATTTAAACATTTTAATTTTGGGTTATAGTTATAAAAGACATACATTGCTTTTATATTACAATGCAAACAATATATAACCATAAATTTAAATTAATCAAGCCTTTTTATGATATTTGACAAATTAATTTTTATGATTATAATATGTATGTAATTTTATTTATATAATTTTTTATAAAATGTTAAAAAGCACTAAACTATTTTGAATTCTGTGAATTGTTTGATTTACACTAATATGATGAATTTTTTATTTGAATAATGAAAATCCTCAACTAGATGTTGAAAAAATTTTATCAAAAAGTATTTTAAGTCAAAATATCATTTATATCAATAAAGCTTTTGCTGGAAATGATATAGATTGATATAATAGTAAAACTTATAATGATTTTACAAAAATGAAACTTGGCTGAGAGAATAGAAAGTGAATAAAAGTTGGGTTATAGTTAGAAAAAAGTTGAGATAGTTATGGATATGGTAAATATTATAAAGGTAAAAAAGATGGAAATCGAAAATTTATTTTTAGTAATGGTACGAATATATATGTACGAATGAGAGATAGTATGTTAAATGGTAATGCAAAATATATATTTAAAGATGGTTCGGTTATAGAATGATCTTTCAAAGATAATAATTTATCTTATTGACGAACTATGTGGCACAGCAACTGAGTAAAAATCCGAGAATCTTTCAAAGATTGATATAGTAATGGTTATAGATCCGCAAGATATAACAATAAAATAGCATTAGCAATAGAAACAAAATATTCTGACTCAGATAAAATCAAAATATATGACACATCCAGCGATTTTATAAATAGATATAACGAAGCTAGTGAAATGTTTAATGCTGAAATAAATATGTATATTAAGGCTAGGACTGATACAATGAAATATATAACAACTAATCAGACAAATAAAGATATAAATAATAGCTATAAATCTTCAAGCTATACAAATACAGCAACACAAGTAGATAACTATTCTCCTTCAGAAACTAATAATATCAAAATCACTAATAATTTGAATACATCTGCATCGGTCAGTTATAGAATAGAGAAAGTAGGCGATAGAGAAAATAATTACTTTTTTAGTGATTGATCTACATTAAATATTTATGTATGAGAAAGCATATGAACTTTTGAATTTGTATGATCTTATTGACTGAGAATCAATCAATCGTTTTATCCAAATTGAAGTCAAAAAGACGGTAAAATGTATTTTTATAACGACAAAGATCAAATGTGAAATTTTGATAAAGAAAATAATATTCTTGATATTGGTAGAGACTATAGAACGGAAGAATATTCAAATAAGTTTATTTCTACAATTAGTCAATTCAGAGCAAATACTAACCTTTTAAAAAAATAACTTTTGAAAAATTGTTTATTTGAATAGCGAAAGCCTTTAATGAGATTTTGAAGTTTATTTATCAAAAAGTATATTAAGTCAAAATATTATTTATATAAAAAATTATTATTATAAATGATATGAATAGTGTAATTATAAATTTTATTTAATAATTATAATATAATGAAAATGAAAATTTTATGAATATGTATATTAGTTATGTTTTGATTTTTCGGTGAAATTTTAGCACAATCTGATAACGATTTGTCAAATTATTGATGAATAATAACAAGATTTTGACAAAATATGATTGACAATGCAAATGCTGCAATTCAAAAAGATGACTGAACTAATGATAATTGATTGAGTAATACTGATTTTGGAGCTGTAAAAAGTAAAGGTGTAGATATGTGAAATAAATTAAAACTTTTTTGACAAAATATGAAAAATTTGACTTTTGATCAAAAATCTTTTTACAAAATTATAAATGATACAAGAAATGTTCAAAAATTTATAATTAGTAAATTTTATGAGAGTTATATGAATTCAAAATGATCAACTAAAATATATATTGCTTTGAACTTAATAGACATGAATCTATATTGAGAAAATGCAAATCGTCGAGAAAATATGACATCTGATAATTTATGATCTATATTTGACGATTATACAAATAAGCAGTATAAATATTTGAAAGAAAATACAAATAAACAAAAAGTTAAATATCCCAGTCATGAGTCTCTTTACGAAAAATCTTATAATATATACAAAAAATATATAGATTATATAGTTGATTTACAAAAACAATCAAGAAATTGAATTGATGTTAGACCGCAAATGGATTCTTTAATAAAAAATATGGTCAAAGATTGAGAAAAACATAAAGAAATTTGGAAGTATCCTGGAAGTATATATACCTCTTATCAATATATAATTACAAAGTTACTTTATTATAGAAATAAATATTAATTTTTTATATACATAAAACAAAAACAAAAATGAATAACAAAAACATTAAAAACTTAGCATTTTTTACAACTATCGGTATAGGTTTATGTGCTTTTGCGATTATTATAAATAAAAGTATGTTAGGAATAGCTGATATTAACAATGCAAAAGCGGATTATGTATACAATATTCAAACTTGATATAGTATAGTAAATAATAATCCTAACATTCAAAATAATTGATTATGATGAAATTACGATTTAAATGGTAAAAAAACATGATCATGGAGAGAATCAAATAAAAGATGATATCGACTAACAAATTATAAAGATGGATTGCAAAATTGAAAGGCTAGTTATTATAGTTATACTGACATTTGATCTGTTCAAAATCAAAATTATGTAAATGGTGTCTTACAATGATCTTATGAATATATAAGTCTTGATGGTTATAGAATAATATGAAATATTAATAACAATGAATATGATTGATTGTTGTCTTTTTATGATCCTAATTGACTAACTATAAATATAAATTTCAATAACTGAATTGCTATTGGAAAAGCTGCTGTATTTCAAAATTGACCCTTAGTTATAAGTTTTGATTTTGTAAATAATAAAGTTGATAAAAATAGTATAAAAATAAATAATAAAAATAATGACCCACAACTAAGCCAAAAATTTCAAAGTTCATTATATTATTTTTCTAATTATTTTGATTCTAATGATTTTAAAAATAACTCTAGTAATTATAAGTCAGACTATAATATTAATTTTAATGATACTAGCAATTTTTATAGTGGTAATATAACATCTATTATTGATGAGTGACAAAATTGAGTATGAGAATATGATGAAAATGGTAAAAAAATGTGAAAATGGATTTATAATAAATCTAATATATATTTAGTTGCATATTATTCAAACTGATGAAAAAATACTATAGTTGATGCAATTCAATCTAATTGAGTAAAAATAAAATTTGATATAATAAACTGAGAAACTGAATGAATTTTTACACATTACTTTCCTGATTGAACAAAATCTATTTTAAAATATGAAAATTGAAATGTTCTAGAAAATATATATTACGATAATAATTGACTTCAGTTAAATATTCCATTTAAAGATGACAAACCATTTTGAAATATTAAAATATTTAGAGATGGTAAAATAGCATTGATATATAATGTAGAAGATAAAAATAATTTTAATAATTATGTATTTTATGATAAATCAGACGATTTTTCTAAATTATATAATGAAAGTGTCCTTAGATTTTCAAATAATTCAGACAGTATTTATTAAATAGCGATTTGAAAAATTTATTTTTGATTATTACTACGTATTTTTAGTTACCATAATTCTTGAATCTAAAAATTCCTCGCAGCTGTGCTGTGGGGTAATATTTGAAAATATAAGTAAACTATATATGATATGTGTATAACTGAAAAATATAAGTATATTAGGAAAAGATATAATATATGTATAATATAATATTTTTTACTAAATATAGAAAGAGCATATTAACAGAAAGAGTTGATTAAATCATTATAGAAAGTTGTAATAAGCCAGAAATTAAATATGAAATAGCTTTTTATAAAATATCATTTAATTGAGATCGTGGAATATGGTATGATAAAAATTTATGATTACGTTTTACAATATCAAATCATTGATCAAAATCAATAAATATTGGTATTATAAAAAATTTCTTAAAATCAGCGAATCTAAAAATATAAGAATTAATAAAACTATAGTTGAAAATAAAGTCAAAATATATATATTTTGTGCATAAAATTTTTATTACAATAGTCAAAGACTTGTAAATATATCAAACCGTGTTATAAAGTTTTTGCTATATACTATGTCTTTGGCTTTTTTTTAAGTTTTTGATAAAGATATATTTATATTAGCAATATATTATGACTTTATAACTTTTAGAAATATTATAAATTATCAGTAATCATGTATAGTCAGATAATATCACTAATCTCAAAATTACCAAAAGAAGATCTAAATCTAGACACCCTTACCAAAATCAAAAAAGACCGATGTATAACTAATAAAATGGATAAAATACCCGGAAATGCGAGTATTATGAGAGAATATTATCGTATGGTAGCAGCTGGTGAGATAATCGCAAATCCAGATATAGTAAAAATTTTGGTAAAAAGAGCTGTTCGCAGTCAATCGTGAATAGTGCCGGTGCAGGTTTTGACTAAGCCATTTTGGTGTCCTGGCAAATGTATATTCTGCCCAAATGATTTTACTATGCCAAAGAGTTATATAAATACAGAACCCGGTGCACAAAGAGCTTTGATGAATAATTTTGATCCATATAAGCAAGCTTATAATAGATTACTTTCACTGACTATGACTGGTCATCCAGTAGATAAAATAGAAATGATAGTGCTAGGTGGGACTCGGGATGTGTATCCACATGATTACAAAGAGTGGTTTCTGAAATGACTTTATGATGCTTGCAATACATTTGGTGAATTTTTGCATATATATAATAGCGGAACTGTACAAAAGGATTTTCGTAAATTTGAGATATGAGATCTGGATATCAAATATCCTGAAACCATAACTGAAAGCATCAAAATCAATGAAACCAGTGATCATCGTATGATATGACTTACCATAGAAACTAGACCCGAATATGTGACTGATGATAATTGTATATTTTGGAGAAATATGGGTATTACTCGTATAGAAATGGGTATACAATCTATGTTTGATGATGTGCTGGATGCAAACAAACGTTGACATAATATAGAGCAAGTTCGTGAAGCGATGCATCGTTTGAGAAGCTATGCTTTCAAAATATCATGTCACTTTATGCCTGGATTATATTGATCTACGATCGATAAAGATATAGAAACTTTCCGCTTGGCATATGATGATGTATACATCAGACCTGATGAGATAAAGTTTTATCCTACTAGCGTAATACCAAATACTGAGCTTTTTGATCTATATATAGAGTGAAAATATATACCACTAAAGCTAGAAGATAGCAAGTATATTATCAAAGAAACACTTACCAAATATATACCGCCCTACGCTCGTATCAAAAGACTCATTAGAGATATACCTAGCGAAGAAGTGGCTGCCGGAAGCGATGTGACCAATTTGCGTCAGCTCGTAGAAAATGAACTTATGGATATATATATATGAGATGAAAGTAGGAGGTCTGAGCAATACAGCAAATTATGGAGTTCCAATGATTTGGATAATAAGTCAGAATATATATCTGATATATATACAGATAATCAAAATAATCTGACTTCATCAGAAGTAGGTAATCAGTTTCAAACTGAAGAAGAATTTTTGTATAATTTGATCCCCCCTACTCCCCTTTTCAAGGGGGACTGACTTGATTCTGCCCAAAGTCTTTGAGAGTACTCCCTTATAAAGGGGGTCGGCGAAGCCGGGGGGATAACATATATAATATGAAAATGAAAACTTGACTCAAACTCTATTCGTAATTTTGTGTCATTAGATACTCGTAGTAGAGAAATAACTCATGCACCCAAAGATCACAAATCTAAAGATGTGTTTACTGTGATTCGTCAGTATGAATCAAGCAATGGTATAGAAATGTTTGTGTCAATAGAAGATGAGCTTGGTTATCTATATGGATTTGGGAGATTATGTTTGCCAAAAAAGTGATGAATATCAGATATAATCTGACTGGGCTCATGAACGGCTATGATTCGTGAATTACATGTATATGGACAGCTGACTAGTGTGGGTTTGGATAGTAATGATGGAGTGCAACATACAGGTATAGGTAAATATATATTATCCATTAGCGAAAAAATTTCTAGCAAGCTTGAATTTGGGAGATTATCAGTAATAAGTGGAATATGAGTTCGCGAATACTACAAGAAACAGTGATACAATTTGGTAGGGACTTATATGGTAAAGGATTTGAAATAAGAAAATAAGCTTGACAAAAAGATATAAATCTATAAATTACACATATATTTTATTTGTTTATCCTAATATGAAAAATTCTTTTGTTCGTGGGTTTGAATCATGAGATAGCCCAAGCTTAATAATAAAAAATCAAGAAATAAGACTATCAAGTACTCCATTTGCTCATCAGATTCCTATTTATAAAGATAAAGAGTTGGTTTGCTGTAGCTATATTTGTGATGGTTACAAAAACTGTTACAGCGATAGTGGTGTTTTATTTGAGTCAAATACTCCTATAATATATGTAATACCTGATGACTCGCGAGCCTTTATGAGATCTGGAAATTGGATACCATGATATGAAAAATTCTTATTCAAAAGTGTAGAAGAAATGTTGGATAAATACCCAAATCCAAAATATTTTCAGGAAGATTTGAAGAAATTATTTGAATCTCTATCACCAACTGATATATATAAGAATGCAGAAGACAAGGAATCAGCAGAAAGATTATATAGAAGAGATTTATTTCTCTTTTCAAATTATACCTCTTGATATAATGAAATAGCTTTTGAACATCCAGTCAAAATTGAAAATCCAGTTATATTTAACTCAAAAGAAAAAATGATAGATATATTGTCAAAATAATTCTAAATTTCCTGATCTTCATAAATTTCTCGAATCTGTCATTGACGTATAAAGACAATATCTACAGAAACTGGAGTATTATATATATCCAAGTTTTGCTCAAGTATATATTTGTTTATAGTTCTGCGCATGGCAGATTTTTTACTAGGAGTGATAAAATTATACAAATCATCTACTGCATTTGTGACTTTTACTTCTACAAATTTGTATAATCAATTTTGGGATAATATAATATCTAGTTCTCATCATCTTATAGCAAAATTAGTTTTTTGCAAAACTCGCCCATCAGATATATATTTATCTGCGACGAGTTTTTCTCAAAGATATCAAAGTTGCTTACGGTCCATAAAGTCAGAAAATAAAATAATCTAAAATATATATAGCAATATTAAACTCATACTCTGAAGAATATTTCCTTTTCTACTAATTCTTTTTTACGTCATCGTTTGAGGGCTGCGATTTGTTTCATAACTATTACTTTTTCTGGTGTATTGTAAGCTGGCTCGTATGGATTATTGGCGTACATAGTGAATGGACGAGAGGGTTGCGTATCTACTGATAATTTCATAACTCACATACGAGTATCCATATTGACTAGATCGGACTGCCCTATCTCTGGTGCAAATTCTTTTTCCAAAAATTCTGCATCTTTTGCTCAGACTTTGTAAGACATGATCGATCATACATTACCAAAAATGGCATCGCCAAGATTGATTTCTCCGCCAAGTCATTTTTGCTTGAGCTGGTCTATATATTGATGAGCTACAGCAAGTCATAGACGATATTTACGAGCTTCCGATAAGATTGATTCTATAGATTTGTTTACATAGTTCTGAAATTCATCTATATACAAAAAGAAAGGAACTCTTTCATGCTCAAACATACTAGCTCTGCGCAAAGCTGCAACTTTGATTTGAGTAGATATAAAATTACCTATCAGTTTAC
>JAYWGF010000017.1:0-9566 GCA_043778395.1 bacterium
GTCTTTTGCTTCCTCAAAAAAACCTTGATATAGTTTTATAACTTTTTGATCATAATCAAAATTTAGATCAGCTATAATATCTTTTGATCATATATATACTATATTTGCATTTTTTTGAAATATTTGATTGCATATATACATAACTCTTGGTAAATGAAAATCCATAGTTGATATATATATCCTATTAGTTTGTGGAAAATTATTTTCAATTATTATTTTACTAAAATATACATTTCCTACTGTATCCATAGACTCTATTTCTTTTAGAATATCATTTATATATACTCAGTTTGATATCAGATAATCTGATATAAAATCAGCCTCAATATATCATGGATCTTGAGTCAAAAAACTATATTTACCACTACATATAATTTTTTGTATAAGTCATACTTTGTACAAATCAATAATAGAATTACATCTACGATTTAATCATTCGCTAGGTTTTGTACCAAGAATTATAGCTATATTCATAATATTTTGATTTTTTTGATTAAAAATATATATAAATATTACATATTAGATCCAAAAATACAATATATAGTGATAAATATATACTTTTATCAATTATACCAAGCTGGGATTCAAAATGATATTCATTTTATGAAAACAAAAAACTAGACTAATAAAGCCTAGCATATTGAGAGGAAGTTTATCAACCAAACCAAACATCGTTCGGTAAGTGAGCGAACTCAACAAACTTTCCTATATATAGGATAATCAAAAATATTCAAAAATCAAATCAATTTTATCAATATTCAAAATAGTACTCTGTAAATATATATATTTATAGTTGATTTTCAAATTTATAAAATAAAAAACTCAACAGAAGTTGCTGAGGATAGTTTTTAATCTTTTATGTAATTCTCCAAAGATAAATTTATCTCTTTTTCAAATGTAAATATATCATCTAATCAATTTATTTCATGTTTGACTTCTTTTTTATCAGGTCATATAATTCATATATATTTTTTACCACCATTAAGATATAATCTACAAATAATTTTGCGATTATTATCGTCTATCATAATTGCAAAATAAGACTGTGAATCACGGAATCATATACGATTATGATCAATTTTTTTACGCAAAATACTTTTTACTATATAAAATCATTCAGTTTCTTCTTCTGTAGTTGCTATTTTATCATCAATATTATTTTCAATATTATTTTTATTTTCACTATTTTCAGGGTTTTGTTTTTCTAAAGCAGATTTTAATCTTTCATTTATCAAATCATTTATATATATATTTATAGATTTTTTGGTTATATTATTAAATAGTTCCAGTACTTTTTGTGTCATTACTCAAGAGTATACTTGACGTGCAAATATTTTTACAAAATTTTCTGATGGATTTCAAAATTCTTTTGCTATAAGATTTTGTATTTCATGTGAATATTTTAACTCACTAGCTGTATTTACTATATTATCTATATCAAAATTTATTTTGTGAAATTTTTTTATTTCCTCAAATTGATTATCTTTTATGTTTGTTATATCAAATTCCAAAAATGGCTTTGTGTCCATTTTATTTGGCTCTACCAAATCAGAGTAAAATCTATATATAATTCAATTTGTTAATATTCCAAATCTAGCTTGGGATACATGAAAATAACGCAATAATTGTCAATCATGTATATCGAGATTCTGATTCCAATGTTTGCATTCTATCAAAATAGTTGGCTTTCAATCTTTCATAATAGCATAATCTATTTTTTCTCATTTTTTAGTTCAAACATCTGTAGTAAATTCAGGCACAACTTCATTTGGATTAAAAACATCATATCATAAAGATTGCATAAACGGCATAATAAAAGCATTTTTGGTCGCTTCCTCTGTTTCTATACTATCTTTTAGTTTTTTGAATTTGTCACCAATTTGTTTCAGTAAATCTTTTAGTTCCATTTTATATTTTTTATCTATGTAAATTAATTAATTCAATAAACTGATGCAAAATTTATTTTTGTCCTACTTGAACTAGCTTGACTATTTACAAATCACATATTTATATTTTTGAAAGTTTTTGTTTTTCAAGATGGTATTATATCTAATATATCATGATTTTTTGATCAAATTTCAGTTTTACTTTTTGAATAATAAGTTTGAGTTATAGAGATATCTTTATAATCAAATGATGAATTATTTTTTATTGTAATATCAAGCATTCATACTGTTCAAAATCAATCCATTCGTCGATTAGATTTTATTATTTCAAGGTATTTTTCTGGATTAGTTTTTTGTTCTTCTAATTCCTGTTTAGCTGATAATTCTTTTTGTACTTTGTCTTTTTCTATTTTAGATTTAATATCTTCTTTAATTTGTTCGTCTTTTATAACTTTAGCATCAGATATTTCCTTTTCGGTAATTGGTATTCTAGATAAATGTAAATTTTCTAATTTTCAATGATATTTTATATCAAAATCAGATTCCATTTTATCTAAAGTTATAGGTATAATTAACCCTGTTTTATATTTTACATCATAATCTTTTCAAAATATATTTATAATATCCATATTACTAACTCAAATTTCTAAGTTATATTGTATTCATGTTATTCAATTTATATTTGATATTATTTTATACTCAGGCTTTGGTGAACTTGAAACTATAGAAATAATAAAAATTATTATTCATAATCATGATAGAATATAATAATAATATTTTTTTATAAAATCATTATATATAAATGGAAATATAAAATTTTTGACATATGGTATTCACATAATCATAACAACTAAAGAAACAAACCCTCAAAAGTAGTTAGTTTGTCAAAATCAAATAGTCAATATAAGAAAAAATAAGTAAAAAATAGATAGTCAGATTTGTTTAATAATCCACAAAAAAGTATTTTTCATAATATATATTAAAATAATAAAAAAATCAGCTAAATATATAGCCGATATGATAAGTTTTTGACTCAAATGTAATATAAGAGTAATTGACGAATATCTCGGCTTTGCTACAAACTGTTAATCGTAAAATTCCGTATGGAATGATTGGATTGAGATACTCACCAACCACTCAATTTATTATACGAAGATTTTACACCTTAATTTTAACTGTTTGTAGCTATCGCAATATATGTATTTGTTTTGATTATTCAAGATGTTTTTTGCTAATTATCATAAGTCAGGTTATAAAATAATATATATATTCTGACTTCATAATCTGATGATAATATATATACTAGTGCAAATCTTTATATCACCAAAAAAACTATGACCAATTTTTCCGACTTATGACTATTACCAGAATTGCTAACAGCGCTAAAATCCAAAAATTACGACTCTCCTACTCCGATACAAGAACAATCAATACCTGTCATATTGTCTGGTAAGGATATGTTTGGATGTGCACAGACATGAACCGGCAAAACGGCAGCATTTGCACTACCAACTTTGCAAATTTTATCCAAAAGCGTCGCCACAAAATCAAAACACAAAAATATTCGTGCATTGGTTTTGACGCCTACTAGAGAGTTAGCTATACAAATTGAGGAAAATTTTACCAAATACGGCAAAAATATTTGACTAGAAAATATGGTCATATTTGGCTGAGTATCGCAAGTCCCTCAAGTCAAAAGACTTCGTGCATGAATTGATATACTTATCGCTACGCCAGGTAGATTATTGGATCTTATAAATCAAAAACTATTATCGCTTGCAAATATAGAGGTGTTGATTTTGGATGAGGCTGATCGTATGCTTGATATGTGATTTATCAAAGATATAAGAAAAATTTTGACATATATACCAAACAAAAGACAGACTTTGTTTTTTTCTGCTACTATGGCACCTGAGATTATGGAGCTTGCAAATACTATACTCAAAAATCCCGTGACTGTAAAAGTCACACCTGTTTCATCTACAGTAGATGCAGTCTGACAATCACTATATACTATAGCAAAAGAGAGCAAAAAAGAATTATTATTACATCTTTTGCAAGATAAAAATATCAAAAACACAATTGTATTTACAAAAACAAAACATTGAGCAAATAAAGTAGAAAAAATCCTGGCACAAGCAGGTATAAAAAGCGCCGCCATACATGGCAACAAATCACAAACGGCTAGACAAAATGCACTAGCAAGTCTAAAAAATAAATCAATCCGTGTATTAGTAGCTACAGATATAGCCGCAAGATGAATAGATGTTAGTGAATTATCGCATGTCATCATATATGACGTACCATATGAGCCAGAAACTTATGTGCATCGCATAGGTCGTACCTGAAGAGCTGGCTTGACGGGCGAAGCTATAATGTTTTGCGAACCTGAAGAATTAAAATACCTAAAGCAAATCATAAAACTAATAAAAAAAGATATACCATTGGTGATAGATCATCCTTTTCATATAGACTTGAGCACTAATACATCTACCGCTAACACCAAAATCAATCCACCCAAAAAAAGTAATCATAGTAGATATAGGTAAATAATTTTATTATCTGACTTACGAGCATGAAGATATATATCATCAGTCTATGTTTATTTGTGTTATGTTGATGCAACAATCAAATAAATATAAACAAACTACAAGAACAAAATTTTTGTACTACTAATCCCAAAAACCAAAATTGTATAATTGAATCATGAACCTGACTAGATGACTCACAAACAAATATATATGGTCAAAAGCTAGATATTTGTGGTAAAAATCCAGTTACATGATTTCAAAGAGATTGATATTGTAAAACATGACCCAACGATCCAGCAAATCATTCTGTATGTGCAGTAGTTGACTCGGGTTTTTTGATATATACACAAAAAAAATGAAATGATCTTATAAATCCTAGCTGAAGTTTTCCTTGACTAATGTCTTGAGATCGTCGATGCCTATGTGCAGCTCGTCGATACGAAGCTTATCAAAACTGATTTGCTACCAAAATCGTAAAAAATTCTACCAATAAAACAGCACTTGATGTAATACCAAAATATATACTTGAACAATAATATAATCATATATATGCCAACAATTTTTTTAGTAATAATATATACTACAAAATAGTGTTTAATTTTACTATATTATCAAATAAACTAGCTATAGTCACGGGTCATACTCCTCACGGTACTGGCGTATAAATCTTATTCGTCAGATTAATTTTGTCAAAATCTATATCGCCAACCATTTTACCATCCTTGATCCCAAATCATACATCTATAAGTATTTGCTCACGATCTGTATATATATACTCATCATTCAAAAACTGCAAATCACCAGTAGCACTTATGATTATATCGGCTATTTGACAATATTGCACAAGTTTAGTTTTATGCGTGTATATATTTGCGCTTATGACGGTTGCTCACATATTTATGCAAGCATTCACCAATGGTTTACCTACTATATTGCTTTGTCATATTATCAATATTGTCTGACCTTTTATATATGATAATTTATAATACTTTAGTATATTTATTACTGCTGCTGCGGTGGCGGGCAGTACTTCACTATATCACAAAGCTGCCGCCCCAAATAGTCATGAAGTAAGTCAGTCTATATCTTTATTTATATTTATTTTTTGAAGTATTTGTTTTTGAAATATCTTTAGGTCATCTGGAAGTGGCATTTGAAGCAATATCCCTAAACATTTTGGGTCGCTATTGTAAGCTTCTATTTGATCATATATATATGATATATCGCTGTACTCAAAAATTCAAATCATATTTATTCACAAACTTTTTGCATATTTTCATTTCATATATACGTATTTTGCAGAGTCATCATTTGAATTTAAGCAAAAATCTACTATATATACATCAGTCAGACTATTTTGTAATATATAATTTTTGATATTTTGACTAAGATTATCAGATACAGGTTTTCATAATAGTTGGGTCATAATTGATGATTTGAAATTAAAAGTCGAAAATTGACTATTTTGATTTGATTTTGAGCCAAATATAAAAAAGTCAGACAATTTATTATATATATATTTTGTTATATAATAGATATATTCTGACTTTTTTCAATAAGCTATTTTGGAAAAATTATTTTACTTCAAATACTATTACCTGACTTCATCATTGCAATGATTGACTAATAATTCCAGCCAAAGATTCTGAAGATCAAGATTTGACACTTTGATATATACCTGCGTATTGGCTAATTACAAGTCTTTCGTCGTTTGAAAGTTTTCATAATGCATTAGTGTCATTTGCAGATAATCCCACAGTCAATATCTTATCAATAAATGGCTGTACTAAAGTTTTATTTACGGTTTTGCCAAACATATCTGCCAAATCATAAAATCAATCTCCTGACAATATCCTATCTCTAAGTATAGGAACAGTTTTACCAGCTAATTGGTTAGCTTCATTTGGCCAAAATCTTATAGTGGCTAATTTTGCTCTAGTTATAGCAATTTCATCTTTATCACTAACACCAAAATATTTTGTGAAATCTGCATCCGATAATATATATCCATATTTTGCAGGAAGCATATTTGTGTAGTATAATGAAACATATCTATTACTTATCAATTTGCTAAGCATACTAAATGTACCATCTTGTATAACTTTTTGAGTTTGAGAGTCAATTTTGGCAAAAAATCTATCCATAAGACTACTATTACCTCATCACATCACTATACTTGCTATATTTGGATCAATTATAAGATATTTTAGTTTTTGATCTTTTAGCCTTAGATAAGATTTACATTGATCTCAGTCGCTAAACCATTGAGCCACACCAGCCAACAGTCAATCTTCTTTTACATTTCTCCAATTATTTACAAAATATTTTGCATAAGTTCACGCTATCAATATATTATAATTACCCTTATCACTAGCAAAATCAGTATTTACTTGATTTAATATTTTATTGTAAATCGGAAATTGTAAATTGAATATATCGTCTGCCTTATAAGGAAATTTTTTGATATTGTTATTTTGCAAAGCAACAGATGTATTATTTATCATACCATTACTAAATTTGTATTGCATAAACACTCATCCGCTATTTTGACTAGAAATTCTTACAAAATTTAAAATAATTTGTACTATACCATATACGACTATAATCATCAAAAATATATATGATCGATTTGTTTGGTTACCTGTATTATTTTTATTTTCATCATTGATCATCAAGTCAAATATAATGGCTATAGATATAACTGTCCAAGATATCATACCTATACCATATCGCACTATAGCTCATCATACCACTATCCAAAACAACCATCATACTAGCGTAACTCAAGTAGTGAGGATTAGTTTTTTATTTCTGATACATATACCATATACAAATCACATTACAGTCACTATCCAAGCAAATAACCAGAATATACCAATATCAGTATAATAACTACTCAAGTTTTGTAATGATCGATTGAAGGTAACATTTAACGGTACCAATAATTTATATGGAATCAACACCTTATTGCCATCATTATATATTACTTTATCATTTGCATAATCTGTTAGTTTTTTATTTATATTTTGACTCAAAGATCATGAACTCTGAATGTCTTTATTATTTTGATAATAAGCCACAATTCAAGATAAGAATCCTTCATCATATCATCAATTAACCAAAAGGGTTTTTACTGTATTTATATCAAGTTTATTTTGATTTTGACATATATATTTAGCTGTAGCATTTGCGGTTATACAAGTATTTTTGGGAAACATAAATGTAAGTAATTGAGTATTTCGCGAATTAGCAAATTCTTTTTGACCAAATCACACATATCTACCTACATCTTCACTATATCCATCATTTGACATTTTGCTCAAGTCTGCATACAATTGACTAGATTTATTTATACCGACCGCTCCATTTGTACATAATTTTGGATCTGTAATTCAGTTACTTGTAGTAGTAGGAAGTGCATTATCAGACAAAAATACAGATTTTATAGAATTTATCGGATTGGCTATACGATCAGTCATAAAGCTACTATAAAATATTATAGGTCATTTTAGTATCAAAATAGTAAAAACCATAACCAAAACTCGTCAAAGTAATCTCAAAAAATATTTTATGTTTTTTAAGACTTGCGTAATTCAAAACAAAGATAATATAAATCAAATTATACCCGATATATTACCATCTGTTTTGCCAAAAAAATTCTCTACTCCATTTAGTCAGCTACGTGACAAAACAAATCATATCAAAAACACTAATCATGCAAAAACAAAATAACCAAAGTATAAACCTCAAAGCAATAAACCAAAATTCATAGCATCAAATATGGCTGTGGGTTTACTAATAATCGCTAAACCAAACATGATAGCTGATAAAGTTAGACTATATATATGATCTTTATTTATATTAACATTATTATCTGACTTATCATCAATAGTATATAATAAATATCTCATACCAAACAAAAGCCCAAGCCCACCAAGAAACATAATACCAAAGTCAGATTTATTATCAACAAATACTAAAAATGCTCACATGCCGCTCGTAACCCACTGCAAAATACCAAATCGCCCTATCTCAAATCAAAGCCTAGAGCTGTCATTTTGAGAGTCACCAAACCATTGACTAAATACCTGTAGCAATGCCAAAAAGGTGACTATGGTATATATAGCAGTCAAAAAATTCATGACTACCCCAACAGTATCTGGATTTATCCAAAAACTATTACCAAAACTACCAAATAATCCAAAAAAATAAGCAACATAGCTAAGATAAGCCGGAAATGAACTAGCAAAATTACCAAAATTATCAGACCAAGCTATACCATGATTATTTACCAACATCCTAGGTATAGCCATATATGCATGATTTGCATCCCGAGCCGTAGGGTAAGGTATATAAGACATCCATAATCCATAATATATATACATTACCGTACACAATAATAGCACAATAGATATATATCGACTGACGCTTGGGTTATTATTTATACGAAATTTATCAAATGTAGAAAGCAAGATATTTGTATTATTTACAAGTTTTTCTTTTTGAAAATATATGACTGCGCCTATGATCGCAAATATTCATCGCAATACTATTCAATAATATAAATTCGCAAGAATAAGAATATAATTTACCACTATAAATAGACCAAATCATAATCATAAATTTAGTATCACATCTACTGCATTTCATGTAAGCATATTGTATTTGCTATGAATCCAATCTCATATTGATATAAATCATGCACTAAAATATAACATCAAAGCAATCATTAGTCCAAAATTTATAATTATCATCAAAAATCAATTACCTATCAAGCTATCTTTGATCATAACATTTCAAATTGCAAAAACCAAAAATCACAAAAAAAATGTAGATATAATTTTTTGAATCGTATTTTTACCAAAATAAACTACACTAACTACAGGTATAGCAGCAGATAACAATGCCAATAATATCAAATATAAATTGCTAGATTCTTTTATCATATCCAAGTAATAAGTGTGATTTGACATATACTCGGGCCAAATATACAATATGCCAAAAAACAATGATAAAAATACACCTATAATTCACAATGTTTTTGCCTTCATGACCAATAAATTCAATTTATAAAATAAAAAAATATCAATATATATAATTATTTCAAAAGTCTTTGCAAATATATATATATCAAATATAGTTTGACTTA
>JAYWGF010000018.1:0-9524 GCA_043778395.1 bacterium
AATCAAAACATACAAAATAAGAATATAAGTCAGACTATATCTATGATATATCATAATATAAATCTAGAAAATCCAAAATGTAGTGTCCAGATATCAGGCGCAAATATATATATATCATGATATTGTGATCATGAATCTCTAGATGCAAATCTCAAAACCGAAGTTCAAAAAAATATATATACTGTAGTAGATCAACTCTGGCCAAGTATAATATGACGAAGCTCGGGCTATGATCAAATTGCGACAACATTTGATTATACTGGTAGTATACCTATTTTTGCCAAAGATGATAAGTTTGATTTATATAATTATGATGATGACTTGGCCAAATCTATATATATATTATCAAAATATTCTGACAAAAAAATATATATACCTATATATGATATAAAATCACAAATTAGCAAAAAATATATATCTTGGTATGTTGCCAACAGAGATATAGCATTATATTCACAGTGTCAGAAGCAAAATTTTGATGTAGCTATGCAAAAATTACAATCTATAAAATTATCTTCATGACAAAAACTAAATATAAATAAAGAACTTACAAATTTGTCTTGATATTGTATGGGTGGCGAGTCAAGCAATGGCAAATATATGTTTTATCAGTGAGTTTGCGGTACTAGTACATTATTTTTTCGTAATGCATTGATCAATCCTTATATATATATTACCAAAAGGCAATGACATAGTAATCGATTTACAAAATATTACGGAAATTATATATATGGCGATGATGCAGCAATTTATGAAATGGATAAGCAATTTGAAATACAAAATAAGTCAGACTATGATATATATATCAAATTTTGGACTTTGGGAGATATTTACAAAGATAGTAATAAACATTTAGTCAGTATATACCCTAGTCTAAGCACTAAAATCGTAAATATAACCAAAATGGAATGACCAAATTTGGCAGGTAAATTTGCAGCAAGCGTGACTAAGAATATATATATCAAGAATAGTCTGACTTGAATAAATATAAGTGATCATAGTATATCTTGACTAAGTCAAACGCGAATTAGCAATTATTATGACAAAATGTATGATACAAATTAGTGGCTTTGTATTGACTTAGATACACAAATATATATAATTGTAATTCTACAAGTAATTTTATATAGTAAAAAAATAAGATGTTTGATAAAAACAATAATTTATGAAAAATGCCTATTGTGCCAGCTAGAATAATAAATTCATCACAAAAGGAAATACTAGAATATCTAAATAGTCGTAATAAACTTACATATGCTTTGGGATATATAAAAAATACAATTATATCGTTATTTTCACCAAAAGTTATCAAAAATTCAAAATCTGATCAAAAAGTATCAAAAGTTATTGAGTAATAATAATCAAAAAAACACAAACAAAAAAACACAAAGTTAGACTAAGTGCTTCATGATATAGTATTTATTTTACAAATTCAAATTCTCAATTTGATTTATATCTTATGATAACTTCTTGATTTTTTATTACTCAATTTTCATCAGCTATTTTCTCAAAAGGATTTTTTGTCGAAGCTTCTTTATTGGACATATTATTCATATCTTCAGTATCATCGGGAGTCGCCTTTGCAGATAAAGTACCATCATCATTTAGTTTCAATTCACTATACATATAATTTTGTGTGCTTGAGCCATTCTTGCTTATTATAGTCATCTCACCCATCCTAAAAAACTTTTTTGTTCAATTTTGATCCATACATCTAGTAAATGATAATATATCATTTCTATTTTTATACAATATTATACCATTATTTATATCCAAAACCTTTACCAATTTATTATCTAGATTATCAATAAATTGTTTGTATTTATCAAATTCTACTCATTGCAAAGTATTTAGTTGAGGCCAGTTTTGTAAAATATTTAGTGTTTTTTTCTTTGAATCAAGTAAATCTGATAAAAGTTGTTGAGCTTTAATAATTCCATTTGGTATTTTTTGTAGATCTTCCATTTTTTACTTTTTGTATATATAAAATTATTTGACCTCATAGGTGCATATATATTATACTCGCCCTCATCAATTTGTCAAATATTTGAACTATGCTTTGCTGGACATATATATATTTTCTGATATAGTAATTAGAATAAAAATTTTACCGATGTACACAAAGTCAGAATATATTTTTGATATATATACCACTAACCACCATATCTCAATGCCTTATTTTGAACTTTTTTGTAAATTGATTTGAATACTAATATATCTCAAACTTTGATTTTCTTTTTGTGAAATCGACGTATATATCACATAGTTTTGATAGCATTTCGGAATCGGTGCTCTGCTTGTTGGTTACCTCGCATCATCTGATATACTAGCTTGTTTAGCTTTTGGTCATATATTAGCCATGTTTTGGATTTATCTATCTGTTCAGTTATTTCTTCTACTTGTGGATATATATCCTGTTCAATATCTTCATCACCATCTTCAAATTCTCAATCAAAAAATTCTTCCACAACATCATCTGGATCATCATCGTATTTTTTGAGATTGCGACTTGATAGTTGCTTTTCAAATTGACTATAATCCGCCTCATCGTCCATATCATATTCTACATTTTCTTGATTAGTAATATCTATAGCATATGATGCAGTTTCTTTACTAATATTAGCCAAATCTACAGTAATATATCCATCTATTTGTGCTCAATGATTCAGTTTTTGAGTAAGCTTATGTTTATAATTTTGCATCAATTCGTAATCTATTGTGCAAGACATATATATATTATCCTGAAGCACCTCAGTCAGATTATTATTTATATCCAAATAACTTACCAAAGTTTCATATATATGTTTTTTGAGATCAGATATATATTCTGACTGAATTTCTTCGTCTAGTACTTCGTCGATTTTATTTATGGTTCGGATAAGTTTTTTGCTTATTATTATCTGTCAATTTTGATCTTTGATGTCTAGTATGATATCTTCGTGGTCTATATATATACTCATTTTGATATCACTAATATTGTAGCCAAATTCATTTGATCACACAAAATGAGTATGACAGTAAGATACTATCTCATGCCACAATTGACCAAATTCTAATATACCCAAGTCATATCTAGATATATCTAGCACAAAATTGAAGACTCTAGCTTTGAGAATATGACGCAAAAAATCTAATCCCAATCCTTTACCCAAATTTGCACCAGATATGATACCGGGTATATCCACTATATTATAGTCATATCATTCATACTTGATAGAGCCAAGATTTGGTATCAAAGTAGTAAAATGATAATCAGCAACTTTAGCTTTGGTATTGCTGATACTATTGATGATGCTACTTTTGCCTACGGATGGAAATCATATCAATCATATATCTCCGAGTAATTGTATTTCCATATCTACTTCCATAGTTTTGGCAGGTTCTCCACGAAGACCAAAATCTGGATATTGCAAAACCGAATTTTTGAAGTGCATATTGCCTATACCTCCAGCACCTCCAGATAATAATTCAAATTTATCGCCGTGATTTATACCTTGATATATTATTTGACCATTTTCATGATTTTTGACTATAGTACCTACTGGTATAGATATATACAAATCCTCAGCTCATCTACCATATTTTTCTTTTGATTCTCATCTTTCTCAATCTTTTGCAGACCATATTTGCTTAAATTTCAAATGAAGCAGTGTATTGAGATTGCGATCTACTAGCAAATATATAGATCATCATTTACCACCATTTCCTCATCGTGGTCCACCATAAGGTATACCCGCTTCGCGTCTAGCTACTACAGCACCATCTCATCACTTACCAGACTGTAATACTATATTTATCTTATCATAAAATTTCATATCTATATATATTTAGTTAAATTGAATCTATATCATATATATTTATCTCACCAAAACAATCCAATTACTTTATATCATATATATTCTGACTTTATTATTTATATATAAAATTTTAAAAAAATACACTAGCCCAAAAGCCAATGTATTTTCCAAGTCTAAAAAGACCACCAAAAAGTATGTCCTCTATAGAAACTTGGCGTCAAACTTAAACTCAATACAGTTTTAAAATTAATAATTATCTATTTTTCCGACCTTATAGTAAGAAATAAGCCAATAATCGATAATATCAATATAGTTTCGGGGTATATATTTACACCCTGAAACAACTTACCAGATTCAAAATCTCTTAATACTCTATTGAAAAGAAATCCAATCTGAAAAGATTCTACTACAACTAAACACAAAAATAATTTTTTCATATATATACATTATTTAAGTTTGACTTTATAAGTATACTCTCTCTCTTAATTTGTCAAATATCTGAACTATATTTTGATGGACATATATATATTTTATGATGTAATATATTTTTACTAAAGATTATTTTTTGTAAATACAATGTATATATATTTGAAAATGAAGTCAGAATATATATGATATATATAGTTTTTATCCAAAAAAATATATGTCAAAATTCCGAAAATTTATAGATAATTTTTTTACAAAAGTCAGTTTATGATTTTTGTATATATATCAAAAAACTATATCGCCCGATAAGTGAATATTTTCTGATTGGCTAAGATGAACCGTATGTCGTCACGAGCCGCACTGTTCCCAATACGCCAAAGAAAGTCTATCCTATAGGTGATTTTTGGATAGTGCGGGTATGATCACTAGTAGAGTCGCAAACTGCAAACCTTGATACGATAAGATATATGATCCAGCAAGATATAAAGTAGTATTTGCTAGTAGCAGCGATATATGATTGCCATTTTTGGAAGAGATAATAGATAATCCTTGGTTTGAATTGGTGTGAATTGTGACTCAAAATGATAAACCGGGACATAGATGATTGCAAAACAGCGCCAATCCTATCAAGAAATTTTGGCAAAGTAAACTTGAAATAGAAGATATACCCTTACTAGAACCTACCAAACTCAATCCAGATAAATCTGAAGAAGGTAAAAATTTTGCAAAAGATTTTGAATTTTTAGACTGTGATTTTTTTGTGGTGATTAGCTATGGCAAGATAATTCCCCAAAAGATTCTTGATATCCCCAAGATCGCTCCCATAAATATACATGGTAGTGTATTGCCCAAATATCGTGGCGCTAGCCCTATTCAAACTACACTCATAAATGGCGATAAGCAAACCGGAATCACTATTATGCTTATGGATGCAAAGCTAGATGAATGAGATATAATAGATATATTGCCTATAGATATAAAATTATCTGATAATTCAGAAACTATTATAAACAAATTTGGTATATATGGACCCAAATTTATGTCAAAAACACTGATAGATTTTGCACATCACGATATACATAGCAAATCACAAGACCATACTTTAGCTAGCTTTACTACCAAAATAACCAAAGAAGATGCAAAAATAGATATATATACAGATAAATTATCCCAATTATATCAAAAATATCAATGATATTATCTATGGCCAAAGGTACGGTTTGAACTGAATAATAAAAGATTTATAATAGAAAATATGTCCTTACACGAAAATATGTACAATAATAAGCAAGATATAGGTAAATCAAAGATATATTCTGACTTACCTTTATTGGACACAAATAATAACCTGAATATTTGTGTCAAAAATATACTTATCAAACCTGAAGGTAAAAAATCCATAAACTTTGCTTCACGAAAAAATTGATATTTGAAAAATAGTTAGCGGTAGTCTGAATATACTATATATCACACAAAAATATCTAGTATTCTATTATAAAATATATATAGTTTGCTTAGTTAGTTTAATAAAGTAAATTTACTAATAAAGTAAATAATTATGCAAAAATTTGAAGATATAAATAATAAAAAAAGCTTTTGGAATTGGCTATATGATTTTTTTGTAGATTTGGTAGTGGATATATTTGATATGTTGGCTTTTTTGGTGTTTATCACTGGTGTAATTTTTACTATAAGATTTTTTATATTCAATCCATTTACGGTTATTGGCCAAAGTATGGAACCAAATTTTCACGAATGAGATTTTATAATTATTGATAAAATAACAAATAAGTATTGAGATTTGAATAGATGAGATATAATAGTATTTGTACCTCCAGGCAAAAAAGACCCTTTGATAAAGCGTATAGTCTGACTACCAGGTGAAACCGTAAAAGTACTAAATAATAAAGTAAATATTTGTGATAAAGAAGGTACAAATTGTAGTATTTTGGATGAAAGTTATTTGGGTAGTGGGGTAGAAACATTGCCATATTGTAGCTGATCACCAATCACTAACCCAACTTACAAAGTAGAATGATGATATTTTGTGATGTGAGATCATAGATGACACACTACTGATAGTATGTGTTGTTTTGGCTTGGGTTGTTATGATGGTAGTAATTATATAGTACCTAGAAATTATATTATCGGTAAAGTATATGTCAGATTATTTCCTAATTTTCATAACTTTCGTTGTGGTACAAGAACTTGAGATAATTGCTAAATGCTGATTTTGACTTTACTAAAAAATATATTATAGAAGTTTTTTGAAAATTTATATAAATTTATATAATTTATAAATCACTCTAATATAACAAAAATATATCAAAAATTGATCTAATAAAATACTATAAATATAAAATATAAAGAATTTTGCGAAATTATAGCTAAAAAAAGATGAGATAATATTAATCAGAAGGTATTTAGTGGTAAATATATATATAATCCACTGGTAAAACCAATATACCAAACTTTATAACTTATAATTTATTATTTTATGTCTTATATTTGATATATATATAGTATAGATGATAACATAAAAATTTCCCATCTAAAATCGGGAGATTATGATAAGAATATAGATACAACTACAGTATCCAAATATATATCAGATAATAAAATCCAAATACTTACCCAAAACGAATCATATCATCAAAAATTTTTGTATATTCCTAGTAAACCTTACATCATATATGCAATCTGAAATTTGGATTTGCTAGATAGTAATATAATATGAATGGTCTGACCACGTAAACCTAGTGACTATGGCAACAAAATTATATGTCAGACTATATCTTTGATTTCAAATAAACAAAATATAGCTACTATAAGCGGACTAGCAGATGGAATTGATGAACTAGTGCATACACAAAGCATTAAAAATAACATCCCTACAATTGCAGTCCTTGGCTGAGGATTGAGTTATTTTTTGAATAGTAATAAAAAAGATCTTATAAAAAAAATAGTAGATAATTGATGATTAGTGATTAGTGAATTTAGGCTAAAACAAAAGCCTGCACCATATACATTTCCTCAAAGAAATAGAATAGTTGCGTGACTTAGTGATATGATTTTTTTGGCTGAGGCATGAGATAATTCTGGCAGTCTGATAACTGTAAATTTTTGAATAAATATGGGCAAAAAGATTTTTGTAGTGCCGGGAGATATATATGCGAGCACTAGTTTTGGTAGTAATAAAATATTAAATCATAATGGAGTAGAGGCAGTTTATGATATACCATTGCGAGTAAATAATAATTTTGGTATTCAAAATAGTAATACAAATAATCAAAATATTATTGAAAATAAATATGATAATCTGACTGATTTGCAAAAGATAATTTTGCAATATATAATTGATTGAAAAAATTCTATTGATAGTATATTACAGCAAAAAAATGAACTGAATTATGAATTATTGATGGTGGAATTATCAATATTAGAAATAGAAGAGTATATATATAGCCCTATGCCAGGTATATTTGCCACAAAATAATATATAAATTTTATGCAAGTATATATTACAAATATATATAAATATCACAAAAAACGATTTTATTTGTCTAATAAATATTGATTACCAATTACTACTAGTACTCCGCCAGTCAGATTATATAATTGATTTATATTTTTTATACTATATATATCAGAATTTTGTCAGGATATATTTTGTCATGACATATTATCTATTTCTTTTTTTAGTTGATCAAATTTTACAAATCAAGAATTATCGTCAACTTGACCAGTATTTGTATCACTAAGCGATAATAAAGTATCAAGACCAATCACATCACCTGTTATAAATTTTTGTATAGCCGTAATTGCTTCAGTTTGATTTCAAGTTCACAAAGGCACTATATAATTTTGAGAAAATTTGTTATCGCTAGTTACACTAGCAATTACGTTGAGTCAGTATTTTTTCATGGTTATGCCTATCGTATTTCATATACCATTGCTTCAGCCATATTTGACTGCAAATTTTTTATCAATTCAGTTAGCTATATATATATTTGTGTTTTTGACAAAAGGTAAACCAAAAATTATACTTGCAAATTTTTGTATAGATTGGTAGTTTGAAATAGAATTTGCTTTGGCTCATTCTTGCAATAGTACAGCTGCCCCACCAAATCATTCTCTGTCAGGACTATACAATATACATCAAGGAAGCATATTTTTGATACTTTGTATACAGTCACTCGGCATAGTAAAACTATCTTTTTGCTTGATATCATTTATATATTTTGCAAGTCAGAATATCTCTTGATTTGTAAGATTAGTGACTACTGTTTCTTTGTATTGATTGTAAAGATTTCATATATTGGCTATACCATTGGTACTTATTAGTCTATCTATTACCGCAGATATCACCGCTTGCTGTCTAGCAGATCTATCAAAATCAGAAGTACTATGTCTAGATCTGGCATATTTTAGTGCAGTAGCTCAATCCATAATTTGAAACCCTGAATTTATTATCAAATGATTTACTCCGCCTCATCACTGATCGGCTCGTTCATTATCATCAGGATAAGTAGGATCGTCAAGAATTTCGGGTACATTTATAGGCAATCATCCCAATGTATCTATAGCTTTTTTGAATCATCAAAAATCAGCCATGACATAATATGGTATATCAAGTCATATTATCTCAGAAACTTTATCTGTAAAATTTAATAAAGCTAAGTTTATATCTTTGGTTTTGCCTAAGTGATATTCTAGTGCTGCGTTTATTCTACTATAATAATTTTTATCAATTTTTATCCATAAATCTCTAGGAATAGATAAAAACGTCAAAGTTTTATGAGATGGACTAAAGCTTACTACTATTTGGCTATCGGTATTGTATGCTCATTGATGTCATTTGCCTCATACTCAAACCAACAAAAAATTTACATTTCAATTTGTGTCAGTTTTTGCTACTTGTCATATAGTTTCTGAAACCACTGTTGATGCTTTTGTTACAAAATTTTCTTTTATATTTTTGGTGATATTTTGCCACTCGATAGCAAATAAACTACCACTAAAATAAAATGTCAATCCTACTATAGATAATAATAATATACTATAGATATATTTTGATATTGATAAATTATTTTTTTGCTTATCCTTAAAATTTCATATAGCCATAAATTATTTACAATAATATAAACATATTTATTATAAAAATTTAGTATTTTTTATCAACAAAAAATAAAAAATCAGATTGATATATTTTTATAAATTATATATAATCTGACTCATATATATATTTTGCACCGTATATATATTATGCAGGTTTTGGTGCAGGTAATCATATAGCTTTTA
>JAYWGF010000019.1:0-3148 GCA_043778395.1 bacterium
CATATCAAATTGGTGGAACTTGAGAAGATTGGTGGAACGATGTTATGAATTATATATATCAAAACTGGTCAAAAATAAATTTGGAAAAAATAAATGATACCGCTTGGCGAAATGAGCTTTTGCAAAATACAAAATATAATCGCAGACTCAAAAATATGAAACTTGCCAGATTATCAAAAATATGAAATTTGAGAGATATATTTGACGATATACAAGATTATAAAACTGCATATGAAGATATGTATATATATCACACGAAAATAATTGATAAAATTTGAGCAAAATCTACGGCCAAGACTCCCCTATTTGCTACCAAGATGTTTGGCTATATATGTAGGGTTATTTTTGGGAAATTGGTGGTATATCCTGACTGATTATCTATACCGATAGACAGTAGATTGACCCAAATATATAATCACATTCATAATATCCAAGAAAAAAATGATAAAGATATATTAGTTTTTTTTGATGACATAGCTCAAAAAAATCATATTTCGTCACTGCATCTAGATAGTTTGCTTTGGCTAAAGTATTGGAAATTGATAAATATATCATAGATATATTCTGACTTTATTAAAGATTTGTATATACATTACAAAAACTCTCAAATTTTAACTTTGAAATTTAAGTCAGAATATATATTATTTTGATAAACTTTTATAATAAAATATACATATGAAAAAATATATATTGTGTATTGTGTTAGTGATGTGAATGTTGGTCAATTTTACTTTTGCGATAGATTATGATATTGATAAAGTGTCTGATGCGCGGTTATCACGAAACAATGATTTGAGGATGGATCTTTGACTAAATCAATATAAATATGACTCAAAACTAAATATTACTGCAAATGAATGGTCAGAACATATGTCTGAACTATGAACTTGGACTCATAAAAGAAAAGATACTGACTGATTTTACAATTATAACTCTATTTGAAAACGATTTGCCGACAGGTGATTAGTGTTTGATAATGTCAATAGAACTACTTACACAGAAAATGTCTGAGTCTGATACGTCAATTGTAAGCAAGAAGAATGCACTAACGAAGTTATAAAAGCTATCAAAACTACACGAAATATGTATATTTGAGAGGCAAAATATGGCTGAGCTCATTATAGAAGCTTGATCAACAAAAATTTTCGTATTATATGATTAGGTTTGTATATAAATGCAAAGAATAAATATTATCTGACTATACATTATTGAACCAAAATCAAAAATATATCAGAATCCAAAATCACTTCTGAAATCCCCAAAATCAAACAAATAAATATAAATGAGTTGGATAAATTATCCATTAATTAGTAATATTTATACATATAAGATATAAACAAATGACTACAGTGATATATACACCTCAAACAAGTAACCTAATATTACAAAAAATAGCACAATATATATCTCAAAATCCTTCTGGATATATAGATATAGATAATAGAATTATGAATTTAAATGAAGATGATCTTGATATAGATAAAATAAATCAAAAAATAATACAATATGAAAACTGAGATGGAGAGTATGTAGATTTAGACTCATATATATCAAAAAGAATATGATCTATAAAATAATAATAGAAAAAGATGTTGCAAAATTTCTTGACAAGATTGATGATTACATAGTAGAGGCATTTTATAAAAAAATAAAAATATTATCTGTAGATATAAAAAATGTGTCTGTTGATATCAAAAGACTAAAATGAAATGATGATTTATATAGACTTAGAATAGGCAAGTATAGATTTGTATACAAGATATATAATGAAAAGTTAGTAATAGTATTTGTAGATGCGGATAGTCGCTGAGATATATACAAATAAATATAAAGTCAGACCGAGTACTCGAAGAGTAAAATTCTTATAATATATATAAACCCTAAACAAAAAATGTTATTTGATACACCGCAGATTCCAATTACAAAACCTAATATAATTTGAAATGAAGCTTGAGTCAGTATTATGACGGATTTTTTCGCAAAAATACAATCCACAAATCAAATCAAAAATCAATTTTTGATAATATCATGACCAGAAAATATAGGTAAAAGCACAGCTATGATTGATTTATCAAATCAACTACTATGAAATTTTAATGATAGAGATTTGATGCATATACAAGATTTGTCTGATATATGGTCAGAAATAAAAGAGTCAAACAAGCTGACGGGTCGTATACATACACTAAAAATAGAATCTGACAATTTGATAAAAATAAATAAAGATCAGAATTATATAAAAATAAATAAAGATCAGAATTATATAAATTATGGCGCAAGAGAAATAAATGCATGGTTATCAATATCGCCACACCAAAATTATAAAATACTTTTGCTAGAAAATATAGAAAGAATGAACGAAGAATCCGCAAATGCATTCTTAAAAAATTTTGAAGAACCACTACCAAATAGACTTATAATAGCCACAACTAGCAATATAAATAAGATTCTACCAACCATAAAGTCTAGATGATTTTTGTATCAACGAAATTTGGTAAATAAGGAAGAAATTGGTAAATATACATTATCAAAATATCCTGACCTATCACAAAAAAACTTGTCAGATATATGATTAGCTTGCTGATGAAGGCCGTGACTTGCAATAAAACTAGCAAATAATTTGCAATTATTACAAGAAATAATAAATTTTGATAAATTTACTAAAAACGATAAATATTGGTACCTAAAAAACCTAAATGATAAATGAAATGTTTATAGTTTTTTGGATATATATATATGATATATTTGATCAACTAATCCAGAAATGATAAACAAATATATCAAATTTATAAAATATAATAAGGCAAATATGTGAGTAGATAGTATATTATTTGATTTTGTAATGAGTTAGTCAAAAATCATTTGATTATAAGCCACAAAAATATATATATAGTCATATAGTACGACATATATGCCGCAGTAGCTCAGGGGTAGAGCAGGGGCCTGAAAAGCCCTGTGTCGGTGGTTCAAATCCGCCCTGCGGCATTTTTTTTTGACAAAAATATTTACTTGAATCAAAGATTTTTTTTTATATATTCTGATTATCATATATATTTACCAAAATAACAATTTATGAAAAAAATACTAATAGTGTCAGATTATATTACTAATATTTGAGGTATAGAAAATTTTATACAAAATTCATCTG
>JAYWGF010000020.1:0-3143 GCA_043778395.1 bacterium
CACCTTTCGGCCCCGTTGTCTTCTTCGGAGGCTTTTTCTTTATTCATTTTTTGTGTGATATATGTATAGTGAGCTATGAATTTGTATCATATACTATCGATATCAAAAATCCTACTGTGAATCTGCATCGGGGTAGTCACGCGATACATGATTGATCCATTCAAAGATACTGCAGTTGCTGTGATATTTATGTTGGTAGCATTATTTTTGATAAGCTGGTGAATTACATATTTTATTTTTTTATGGTGATATAGCGTCAATAGTGACAAAAAATTTACCATATTGAGTCCGTTATCATACAAATATGCATTTTTGATAGCGTGTTTTGTATTGCTCAATGGTAGTATGTTTGTATTTGATATCCGATCCAAAAAAGTCTGACTTTTGATGGTATTGATATTCTGAGGATTATTTATTTTGGGTCAACGTAATAATGGATAATAACATAGATACTATGAAAGATACTATCATCTCTGCAATACAGACTGTCTACGATCCAGAGTTTCCGCTCATCGATGTGTGGACGATGGGCCTGATCTATGATATCAGCATATCACAGGATATCCTGATCACGATGACGCTGACTACGCCTGCATGTCCTGCGGCTGAGTATCTCCCTCTCGCCGTCAAAAATGCTGTATGAGATACTGTGGATTGCGAAGTCGAGGTGGTGATGACATTTGAGCCGAGCTGGACGATCGACATGATCAAAGATGAGGATTTTAAGAAGCTTTTTGAGTTGTAAAGTTTAGTTCTCATCTAAAAAACTCCGTGTGGGCTTGCCCTGCGCTTATTGATTTTCATAAAATAAATTTTTTATGAAATAAAAAATAGATTTATTCTAATATACTTGTACAGTGTGATGTACTGATATCATTGATTTTTTATTTGATTTTATTAGGATTTATTTATTGAAGTAAAGTATCATTTCTAAAAATAATACTTTGATATCAAATCTTAATTTTTAAATTTTCATAGCTCTACTAATGACTACAAATAGTATTAATCAGTCTTGCTCTGAGTCAGAGTCAAATAACCAGCATGGATATAATGTATGGTGATTTGATGGTAATAAAATACATAAAAATTGCACAAAATATGACGATGAAGGGTATAACAACGAAGGTTATGATGCCCAAGGATATGATGAACGAGGGTATAATCAGATGGGGTATGATAAACAATGATACAATGACTTATGATGCGATAATGAAGGCTATGACAAGATATGACTTTCTAAATGGTGATATGACAGGGATTGATATGATATAAGTTGATTTGATAGAGGGTGAATATATAAGGATTGAGCGAAGTTTGATATTGACGGATTTAATCATTTAGGAATAAATATCAAAGGATTTAATAGATTTTGAATATATAAGGATTGAACGAAATTTGATGATGAATTATACGATAGTAATGATTATCATATAAGATGATATAATAAGCAGTGATATGGCAAAGATGGTTATAATATAGGATGATATGACATGCAGTGATATGGCAAAGATGGTTATAATATAGGGTGATATAATAAGCAGTGATATGGCAAAGATGGTTATAATATAGGATGATATGACATGCAGTGATATAATAAAGAATGATTTAATATAAATAGAACACACGATAATTGAACATGACTTGATAATGAATGATATAACAAAGAATGATTTAATGAATGTAATTTACATTACAATTGAACAAAATTTGATATCAATGGGTCTGATATTAGATGATATGATAAAGAGTGATATGATAAAGAGTGATATGATTGTGAATGATATGATAAAAGATGATTTGCTGAGGCTAGTATTGATTATGATAGTTATAGTGAGTATGATGGTGACGATTTTAAATATTGTTTTTTTTCAAAACATAAAAACTGAACTTGGTATGACAATAAATGATATGACAGTCAAGGAAATGACCGAGAATTTTACAATAAAGAATGATTTAGTTATGGTGATTGATGCGACATAAAATGAGTATTTAAAAATTGAACATGATTTTCTGAATGATGATATGACAGGGATTGATATGATATAAGATGATATGATAGAAGATGATATGATGAGTCTTGAATACATAGAAATTGATCGAAGTTTGATATGAATGGGTATGATATGAAATGATATAACTGAGAGTGATATAATATAAGTTGATATGATAAAGAATGATATGATAAGAATTGATACGATGAGAATTGATATAATATAAAATGAGTGCTCAAAAATTGAATATATTTTTCTAGACGGTGATATGATGAGGATTGATATAATAAAGATTGATATGATAGACAAGGGTATGATCGATGATGATATAATATAAAATGATTTCATGAAAATTGAACACTATTTTGTAATCGTTGATACGATAAACAATCGTATGATATAAATGGATATGATTCAAATTGATATGATCTATTATGATTTGATATTGATAGTTGTGATATAAACTGATTTAATATTGAATGAATACATAAAAATTGAACATCATTTAATGATGATGGATATAATAGAGAATGATTTGATATTGAATGAATACATAAAAATTGAACATCATTTAATGATGATGGATATGATATAGAGTGATATCATGTAGAATGATTTGACAGAAGATGATTTAACAAACAATGAATATCTAATAATTGAACATTATTTGATAATTACGGATATGATAGATTATGGTTTAACATAAAATGAATACATAAAAACTGATCAAGATTTGATGATAGATGATTTGATAGATTATGATTTAACATAAAATGAATACATAAAAACTGAACTAGATTTGATAATGATTGATATGATAGGCAGTGATATGATTTATCGTGATATGATGATAGAGGATATAATATAAGTTGATTAGACAACGATGGATATAACGAAAGTTGACGTGATAAAAAATGATTTCATAAAAATGATTACTTATTATTTGAGGGTCTAGAGTAGTTTAGTAAATTTTTTACACAACTTCATTAATTCTTTATACGTATCGATTTTCATTCTTCAACAATTAAATCTGAATTAACACTCTTTTAAATGTAACAAGAATTTATCATTCTTAATACCATTAAACTTATATAATCTTCTTTTGCAATAACTTCGAAATGATTCTATTCAATTAATATGTTGAGTGCCTCT
>JAYWGF010000021.1:0-9291 GCA_043778395.1 bacterium
CCCTTTGTAAGCGGGGAGGTCATATATATACTGCACCATGAAGTCTGACTCAAATCTATCAGGTGATCATACTTCAGACTCTGTATATGGTATAAAATGATTTACTATAGACCATTTGCGATCGTTTCGCTCCAAGTCATCGGCAGATGCAGTCAGATTTGATCAGCTAAATAACATATATATTAGTGTGTCTGACCTAAACTCATCACTCAGCTCGCAATTTGGCTGAAGAAACTGATCACGATCATTGATCCAAGTAGGTTTGATAAGTCTACGCACACTAAATACAATAGCAGCCTGTCGCAGATTAGTAGGATTTATATATATACCATGACCATCACTATATGTTGAAGATAAAATAAGAGTATGAGAAGCGGCATGTTGTAGGTCATTTGAAGAACTTCTCATATATCCAATTGCCTCATTTGATCGATTTTTCAAAATACTTTTTGAATTTCATGCTGGTGAAATTGTATTTTTTAAAGGAATAACTATTGTACTATTTATTTTTGGTTTTTTTATCCATACATTTAAATATTTATCAGTTTTAATGTTATAAAATCTTTTCTCTCATATTGGTACTCATATTTTATCTATTATTTCTGTTGATATATCATTTATATATATATTTTTGCCATTTTGATTAGTTTTTCGGATCAAGAAGCCTATAGGAAAATTACCTTTGAGACCATCAAAAGCCTTGCTATGTACTATAAAACCATCCATATATATAGCATTTCGTGCTTCGCGAAACTTCTCAAAATTGGGAGCATTTACATATTTAAGAGTGCTAAACATAGCAATTGTGGCAGTAGGTATTTCCTGAGCTATACGAGCTACAAACTGAGTAAATAATTCATTACTAGCTTTACCATATTTGGACATACATAATTCTGCAAATTTAGTCTTTGAAACATCTTCTTTTGATCCAGTTCAATGTTCTCATGCCTCTGCATAAGGTGGGTTTATGAGTACGAGTATTTTCTTGCCTGATGATATAGCATCGCGAAGTCATGACGGAAGCTTGTCAGTCAGACTATAGTTTATATCACCATTATCAGATATATCGTCATTGAGGTAATCATACTGAAATCTGGTCGCAGCGACACAGGTTTTGGTGGCCTTCATCACATCTATATCTGGCTGATCGAGCGTAGACATATATATATTGCGAGGATTGCTGTGCTTGACTTCTAGATTGCCTACGCCACAGCACATATCTCGGATGATATATTCGCGTTGTCGGTTTTTGCCTAGAGTTTCTGTGAGTAGATCATATGCCTTATCCACTACATGCAGCGGCGTATAGTAGGCTCATTTGAAACTTCTCTCATCTATAGGTATCAGACTGTCACGCCTCTCTAGTAGATAATCGCGATATTCGGCTTTTGGCGGTCTATCATATATACTTCGGAACTTTCTGTATCACTCTTTGTTGCCTAGCTCATATATATTACCACCTAGTCAGAATACTGGAGTATTATTTTTGAATAATAGCTGAGCTGGGAGATTTTCATGAGTACTCAGAGTCCCATCATTCATAATATCCGCAAAAAATAACAGAGAATAATCCTGTGGATCTACTCATTTGATCTCTTTGCCTATCATTTCTATCCATTTATCAAAAACTTGCTTCAGATTATCTGGTGTAATCTGCGTACGGATGATATCGCCGCTTTGGATAGCTGATTTGACTGTATTGATAAACTCTTCTCCGTGAGTCTCAATATTGTAGGATACTATATATGTACCGATATATGTAGATACGATATCCACGACTTCTGGTAGTACATGACTTCACGATTTTCATCGTTTGATAATTTTTTTGTGTAAGAGCGGTAGTGCATCGGATGTCTTCATAATGGCTGCTTTTCTGGAGTCTATCACACACAAAAATGGCGGTAATTGTTCTCATTTATTTAGATGAAAATCAACATACCACAATAACTGACTAAACATCTCATAGGTAGATTTTTTGGTTCATATCTTGGCTTCAAACCATATCTCTTTGGTCTGTATATCTACCAGTCACTTTTGATGATCTTTGAGACCGAGCGCTTTGATATAAGCATCTTTGACATCTTCTTCTGATTTTGCTAGGAGGAGTTTTTGATATAGAGACATTTTCTTGAGATTTTTTTTATATATATATTATATTCTGACTTTATTTGACTATATACTACTATTATATATTTATCAAATCATTTCAAATATATATACGATTAGTTTTTTATTGCTTTGATTATATCTGGAAGACGTCGTATGAGTAACGCAAGAACAAATACAGAAAATATAATACCAGTAATGATGATATATCTGTTATTATTTGAATTTGTAATCCTTTCTTTGCTAGTTGATGTTATAAAAGCCATTTTTACTCAATCAGGATTCGCATATGAAGACATATTGGCATAATCATAATTTTCTGTTTTATTTGTGGTATCATGTTTTGATGAAAAACTTATATTACTTATATTTATTGGTATCATCTTGTATTTGGGGTATAAAAAGTAAAGTTCGCCAAAACTAACTACTATCATTATACGTACTTTTGAATTTTTTCTGTAAGTTTTTTTGATATAAAGGTATATATATTATATCCATAAAAATAAAAAAACGAGAGATTATTTATCTGATTTGTATTATATATTATATTCATAAAAATGAAAAAATGACAGATTATTTATCTGCCCTCTAGTCTTTTTTGCTCTATTGCTAATTTTTATTTTATTTTGGGCTATAAAAAAACTTTACCATAGGTTGGTAAAGTCAGATTATATCTATAATATATATATTTATTCGTTAATATTTTCAGATTTGGTCATAGGAAACATTATTACATCGCGGATATTTGACTGTTCTGTAAGCATAGCAAATATACGATCCATACCCATCCCCCGTCCAGATTGACATGGCATACCATATTCCATAGCGAGTACAAAATCGTCATCTCACTTGGTGGTTTCATCATCTCATTTGGCTATAGCACCTGCTTGCATATCAAAATTTGCCTGTTGCTCGATAGGATCTACGAGTTCACTATATGATTTGAGAATTTCTCGTCAATTGACAAGTAATTGAAATTGCTCTACCATAGCAGTATTTAGGTCGCTAGTACGAGCCAGAGGCTGCATAGTTTTTGGATAATTTATAATAAAAGCTGGTCAAACTATCTTGGGTCTGGTGACTTTTTTGTACAAATAATCTATCATAGTGGCTGTAGTCTGATTATCTATACCTTCTCGCACAAATCATTTTGCCTTTATTTCACTTCTTAGTTCTTCTTCATTTATATCATTATATATACTGACATCAATTCAGCTGTCTTTTTTGATTTGCTCTACATAGTCTACTCTAGCTCGTGGTGTAGCAAAATTTACTTCTTTTGTGGTTCATTCTTTGTCAGTTACATTTATGATTCTGTTTAGTTGTGGTATATTATCAAATATATAATCAAACATATCTTCTGTGAAGCGCATATTATCTTCATAATTTCGATATGCTGCATAATGTTCACAGGTAGTATATTCTTGATGATGACTTGGGTCTGATCACTCATTACGGAAGTTTTTGGTAATCTCAAAAATCTTCTCTAGTCATCATACTGTGGCTTTTTTGAGATTAGTTTCTGGTGCTATATGCAGATACATATCTACATCAAAATCACTATGATGAGTCACAAAAGGTGCAGCAGCTGCTCAGCTTGCACTATTTCCAAGTATTGGAGTTTCTATTTCTATAAATCCACGATTATGATAAAAATCTCTAATGCATTTTGTGAATTTGGATCTAAGCTTCATTCTGTCTATAGTTTCACGATTATGAATCATGTCTAGATATCTTTGACGATAAGCAGTTTCTGCATTTTCTCATATACCATGAAATTTATCACCAAGTGGACGAATTGCTTTTGATAGTAATTGGAATTCTGATACAAATATAGTAGCTTCGCCATGCTTAGTAGTAAATAATTCTCACTTGATACCCAAAAAATCACCTACATCTATATATTTTTCTACAAATTTGTATGGAGATATTTCAGTTTCTCATAAAGTCAGATTATCACTAATCTCTATGATATCCTCAAATCACTCATGATTTCATTTAATTTTTTGTTTTTCCAATATTGCTATAGCTGATTCTAGTATGATGAGATCTCTTTTGAATATACCGTCTAGTCAATCTCGCAAAGGATTAGTGTCGCAATTATCCACTTGATGTTTTATTTTGTTTCTGAGGTCATATATATCTAGTCGTTGTATTTCAAAACCATCAAGAATTTCTGATTCTATAAATTCTGGTTCTCATTTTTCACCATCAGTTTTGCAAAGATAACCATATACCAATTGATGACGATTCCGTTTTTTGAGATATTCGTGTACTTTTGGTAATTCGTATATTACTTTGGCTGGAGTGCCAGTTTCTTCACGAGCTTCTCTGTGCACGGCATCATAAAAATCATCCCCCTCATCTACTCATCCACCGGGTAAGCTATAATTGCCCCGAGTACCCGCATAACTTGTAGCAACTTTGCCATTATCATCTATAATTACCATCTTGACTACATGCCTTCGCAAATGTTTATCATTTGGGTCTAGTGTCTGACTTCAGTGATTTACTTTGTGCGGAGGACGATTTTTGAGCATCTTGAGATTATCTGTATGAAACATGACTTGCATTTCGCCAAATTCATCCATAATTTTACCAAAAGCTAACTTGCCATGAGATCTATATAGCGTCAATCTTCCAGCAGTAGATATATCTCTATTTGTAGACAATATTATATCATCTATATTTCTGAGCAGTCACATTTCATTTCTAGACTGTCGGTTTTCTAGTATTTGAGATATATTTTGAGTTTTTTTATATCTAGGCGCATAGGGTATTATTCACATTTCACGAATTTCTTTTAGTTTTTGTATTCTGTCATTTCTTTCTTGAGACATAGTTTGTTTTATTTTTAAGGTTTATAAAATATATATATATTAGGGGGATAGTTGGACTTTATTGTAGCTGTATTTTGTTTGTTTCGAATTGTTTTTTGTATGTATTATATATTCTATCTTTTTCGATTATCATTTTAATGGCATCGGTATCAGTAAATATTCATTTTGTGCTATTTAGTGCTGATTGGATATCCCTTGCTAGCATTACCGCATCTATTTGTATAGAGCTGAGTCATTTTGTATATTCTCATAACAATATATTTTCTTGTATATATTGTTTGTTTATTGATATATCAAAAGAATTTCAACTTAGACTTATATTTTGGATTCATTCAAAAAGCATTTTTCAGAAATTTTTGATTTTTTCTTTTCGAGTTTTTGGATTTTTTTCTTTTTGTTCTATTTGCTTTAGATTGTTATCTGCTATTTGTACCAATTCGTCAAATGTTTTTATGTTATTCATATTATATATATTTATTAAACTAAATTATAATTGACTTTTACGCACTAGCAAATTGATGAATTTGCGATCATATCAATGTTTGATAAGGAATTCATGTTTTGATAGATTTTGATTTGAGTTTTATCAAATCCGTTTCTCTTATTCTGATAGTTATCTGTTTGGTTTTTTTACTATTTTCAAATTGCTTTTGTGCTATATTTACAAATTGCAAAATCTGTTCTTGTTTTCACTTATCAAGAGTAGCTTTATTTTTGAATATATATATATCCATTTGTTGCTGTATTTGCAACTCCTCTGATGTAAATTGTATACTCATAATATATATTTAATTTATATAATTTACCCTAATTTTTCCAAAATACTTTCGTCTTTTCACTGTATCATTTGATCATTTCATCATCATGAAACTCTAAGTTCATGTTGTATATTTTTTGCGTATCTTCATCAACTATATATTACAAATCATCAATCCTTATCAGCATATATATATTCTCATGCATATTCTCCATTTTTTCATTTTAGGTAATTACTGATATCTTTGAGAGTCAAATTATCCCCTAATATATATGTTCTACAAGGATAATTTCAAAAATTTTTTGTAGTCCAAGATATATTTGCAGCAGCTCATGATTTATATGATTCTATCTGACTATTGGCTATAGCTAGGTCTTTGATTATTTTTTCTAATTTTTCTGGAGCTTGCTTTGGCTCACAGTTTAGTTTGTGGCTAATAATATGCAATAGCGAATCTTGATCATATATATATTCCAAAACCTTTGGTCAAGTGTATGCTGTGATTCTTTTGGTCCCACTAGCTACTGACTGCTGTCAGATAATTTTGAAAATACCTATTTGGCTGGTACTGCCTACATGAGTTCATCAGCAAAGCTCTATAGATAAGAATTGATCATTTGAGATTTCAGATGACTTTGAAGTCAGATTATCTTGCTGATATATATATGTATTCATAAATGCCGGTAGTCAGTCTTGCTCTAATATAATCTGTTCAGCGGGCAGTTCTTTACTAAGATTTGCCAATCCGCTAAATCACCATGCACATCAAATTAGCTGCGACTTATCTACAAATGTCTCTAGCTCATATATATCAGCTAGTGTATCAGTAAAGTAATATATATGTTTTTTATCAATTCATCGATTTTTACAAACCATATCCACTTTATCTTCTTTGGAGCTACTATCTATATAGTCATATATATATTCAAAATATTTTGCATATTTGCCAAGTGACTTAATGATGTAAGATTTATTTCAACTACTCACTATTGCGATTTTGGCATTGGGTATTTTTATGACATCTTTTACAAATTGTTCAAATAATTTTATATTTGCATCATTCATATATTTACCAAAATTTACCATACTTAGGTTTTGTGATAACTCTTGCTCTTTGGTCATACTATGTCATTTTGCATGAAATGGTATATTATTTGTGTAATTATCTAGTCGTTTTTTTGCGCTTGTATAATCTTTATTGGTGACAAATTGATGTCATGCAATACTATGAGAATATGTATCTCCCAAAACCCCATCAAAATCAAATATCAAATATAATGGCTTTCAATCTTCTGACATCTTCTGATCAAATCTTCTGACATCTTTTTCTATACAAACTACTCTCACTATATCACCATATTTATCCTCAAAAAAAGCTTTTGCTCACATAGCTTTAGCATCTATTATATTTTTTTCATATATATTTATGATATGGTCTGACTTTATAATACTATTGATATTTTTTTCTATAGTTATGATTTGATCTTCATTGAGCATATTATCACTCGCAAAGTCAAAACGCACCAAATCTTCATCCACTAGTGATCATAATTGTTTGGTATTTGGCAAAAATTTGCAAATCTGTGCGTGAAGTAAATGTGTAGCTGTATGAGCTCTCATTTTGGCTAACCTTTGTGTTTTATCTACTGACAATTTCATAAGTTTTTATTGGATATTATGGATATAATTGTAGCTAATATATATATTTTGCTATTTTTATCAAATAAAAAGTATTTTTGGATTGAAATATATATTTACATATTTATAAAGTGAAGTCAGACAATAATTTTAATATATATAAATAAACTAATGAAAATATATTACGCACATAGTATTCGTGGAAATCATAGTGAAAATGAAATCGAGCCCCTACAAGTTATAGAATATCTCAAATATATATGACATGAAGTATTATCTGAAGAGATTTGGACTTGAAATATAAAATTATCTGACAAAGATATATATATTCGCGATACTCAAATGATAAATGACTGTGACATAATACTTGCAAATATATCAAATATATCCACAGGCGTATGATATGAAATATGATTTTGAGAATTTTTACAAAAAAAAATAATTTGCTTTTATGAAAATAATATCATAAGTATAGACAAAATATCAGCTATGATTACAGGAAACCCAAACATACATATATTTTGAATTGATAAGCTAGACGATATATATACCAACATCAAGTAAAGTCAAACAATACATTTAATATATATAAATTAGAATACTTATGCCAAAATTCCCATCAATTCCATCTAGTCCAAACTTCTTCCAGTTACAAAGTGAAGTTTTGAAATATCGACAAGAAAATAAAATATTTGAAAAATCTATCAGTAATAGAGAATGAGCTGAGGTTTTTACTATATTTGACTGACCTCCATTCAAAAACGGCACTCCGCATTATGGACATGTTTTGCAATCTACTGTCAAGGATGCTATTCCTAGGTTTTGGACTATGAAGGGTAAGAAAGTCCCAAGAACTCGATGACGAGACTGTCATGGTATATATATAGAGCAAAAAGTGCAAAAACATCTTGGACTACATACAAATACAGAGATAGAGTCTTTTGGTATAGAAAACTTTATCAAAGAATGTTACAGATTTACCAATATGGCAAATGATGAGCGAAACTGGACAGTGCCAAATATTGGTCGTTGGGTAGATATGGAAAACGCTTATGAGACTATGTCTGGTGACTATATGGAGTCTGTACGACATATTTTCAAAAATATATATGATCAAGGTAAAATCTACAAAGGCAAAAGGGTATCTATGTATAGTACCAAGCTAAATACAGCGATTGGTAATTTTGAAGTGCAGGCTGATAATAGCTATGCAGATCTAAATGATCCAGCAATTACTGTGAAGTTTAGAATAAATAATATATATCATAAAGATAATCTGACTTCAAGTGAATTTGAGCAAACTGAAGATGGGGCTATAAGAGTGGTTTCTATAGCTATAAAAAATGACAAGTGAGAAGTATTATCATATATAAATGAATCGCAATGAGTATTACAAATAGTAGGTGGAAAAGTTGATAAATGAGAAACAATAGAACAAGCTATTATTCGTGAATGATTAGAAGAAATATGATATATATTGGAGGATATTATATATGTATGAAGTAGTAAAAAAATTGGAAGAAACAAATTATTTCATATAGATTTTTTTGAAACACAAGCAAAAAAGGAGCCAGAGAATAAAGAACCTTCAAAGCATACATATATGAAATATAGATCTATAGATGATTTTATTAATATCTCATGAGAAGAATATAATATAGAAAAAAGTGTTTTTGACCTAATGAAAAATATATATACATATTCAAATATGTTATGAGATAAGCCTATTTATTTCTTAGCTCGAACCACAACTCCTTGGACTATACCAGCAAATGTAGCTTTGGTAGTCAATCCAGAATTGGATTATGCACAGATTTTTGACATCAAAACACAAGAATATTATATACTTGCACATGATTTGATAGCTAAATATTACAAAAATCCCGAAGATTATATATATATTTACAGATGTAAATGATCAGAATTGATAGGTATATGATATGAAGCGCC
>JAYWGF010000022.1:0-9232 GCA_043778395.1 bacterium
ATATATTATAGCCAAATATCTCACAAAATCAAATTTGCTATATTACATTGATTTGACAAATATAATTTTGTATCTATAATGTATATATAATTTATAAAATATAACTTATAAAAATATGAAATATATCAAAAATTTATGAAAAGTCTTGATGATAAGTGTGTATTTATTTATAGTTGGGTTGGTTTTACCTGCCAAAGCTGATGTATTAGATTTTATGACTATAGATGCGCAAGGGGGTGGCACGCCTTTTGTGACTCAAATAAATGGTTCTCGAATAGTTACTGATAAAAGAAATGTAAGAAATGCTCTTTTTGGTAATCAAAGTGGACTAGCGAGTATAGTAGCTATATTTATCAGAATTATAGTAGCATTGAGCGTAACTATGCTCATATATACAGGTATCAAATATATATTGGCAGTTGGTGATAGCAAACAAGAGTGAGAAGTCAGACAGAAAATCATAAATATATTATTGTGAGTGGTGATAGCTATGGCTAGTGCGTTTTTGATTTATTTGACAGGATCTATAACTGAAGGCATAACAAAAGCCATAGGTCTCTAAAATTAATAAGCTATCTTTGTTTACTTGAAATTTGCTTATATATTATTAATATAACCTGACTTTTGATTTATATATATAATCATTATCAATGAATTCAGAGATAATTTGATGAGTAGAAAATTTAGGAAATTTGGGAGCGTGACTAGAGGTAAGTGATGAGGCTATGGCACAAGTCATGGAACAAAGTCGCAAATGAGTGCAAGCCTCTTATCGTACTACTAGCAACCAAGCCCTAAATAACCAAATAGCTAAATTTTTGCAATATATATTTTCACATCCTCAAAGTGATCAAATACTCAAAGTGATAACTGTATTTGTTACTTCTCCAAACAATGTATTATTTTGAGAATTTTGTATATTTTTGGCACCTTTTTTAGCTGAAACGGCTGACCAATTTGCTATAAATCAAATATATAACGTCAAATATCGCATAACCAATAATAAGTCAGAATATATATCTTATATAAATAGACTAATAGAAGATAAATATATATCTGAACATATAGTCAAAAATGAAGAAATAACTACTATGTCAAAGCTAAATTTTGCAAAGCTAAATCAAGAAAAACTTTGGTATTATGTGGATTATATAATTTGAGTATTTAGGCGAGAAGATGACACAATAGCTATAAAATCATAATATATATAAAAAAATAATCTGACTTTATTTATTTATTTTATAAAAATTTGTCAAAAATATATGTCAAAAAATCTAAAATTTCATAACTCTAAATGAAGTATATTGATAATAGTCTTGATTATGACTATATTTTTGGCATTGGTTGGAGTTTTGATATTGCAAATATTTCAAAGTATATATATCCAATCAAATATAGTCTATAATTATTACAAATCATATTATATATCCAATGCTGGCATAGAAATATCTCTAACCAAACACCGAATGCGCGCTTATCAACCTTTTTCTGACAATTCAGATTATAATTTGGATATAAATAATATACCATATCATACCAACATAAATGTAGCTAATCTATCATGATATATATGCAAAAAACTATCTCCAAATGAACCATATGGTCAAGTATTGTATTATTACTTGGATGATAAGAATTGAGCAAATATAAATATACCAAATGAAACTTACTTTGACTTAGTAAATAATATAAGTTTTGATAATGTAAACTGAAATTTGCAATATACTATTTGATCTTTTGATAAAAATACAAAAAAACTAAAGGAAACATCAGCCAGTAATGGTAATCAAGATAGCTTATTTGCAAAAACAATCACAAATTGATTACTTATAAATATACCTTCAAATGGGTCTATTCATAAGATATCTATAGCTAATATATGAGTTTCTGATGCTACATTTTGCATCAAATCCGACTGAATTCCTTCAAGTTTACTAACTATAACTAGTGAGTGAATATACAAAAACACCAAAATCAAACTTCAAGCAACAAAAACTATGATTGATTTCTAATATATTATCAATAAATTGTATTTATAATGTATATATGTTAAGGTTTTATTATTTGGTAGAGTTTTGTTATTGAATAAAAAGTCAGAATATATATGATATAAAAAAACTTTTTAGTACAAAAAAATATATATGTCTCGTGAAAATATAAATTATAAAACTAGTGAAGATATAGCTAAACTTAGGATTTCTGGAAAAATGTTGACCGAATGCTTATATGAATTATACAATATAACCAAACCCGGCATCAAACTTATAGACTTGGAAATATATATATCATCAAAATTATCAAAATATTCTGACTATAAGTGATCTTTTTTGGGCTACAACGGATTTCCAACCAATTTATGCTTATCGGTAAATGATTGCTTAGTGCATGGTGTTCCAAATCAGTACATTCTCAAAGAAGGTGATTTACTAAAAATAGATATGTGAATCACGTATCAAAAAATGATAACTGATGCTGCTATAAGTGTAATAGTAGGTGGCAAAAATACCAATGCCAAAGCTCACAAACTTGCCAAAATTACAAAAAATGTATTAGATAAATCACTATCAAAAATAAAAACATGAGTCAGTCTATATGAATATTGATGGTATGTGGAGAGCTTGGTCAAGTCAAGATGAGCGATGGTTGTAAAAACACTTACCTGACACGGAGTATGATACAAAGTTCACGAAAATCCATATATACTAAATCATTGAGATACAAAATATAAAAGCATAAAATTTCGTCCATGAATGGTTTTGGCGCTAGAACCTATATTATCCTACAATAGCGATGACTATATACAAATGACGGGCAACACTTGGCCTATGTATACCAAAAATTGAGACTTATGATCTCAACGAGAATATACTATATTGGTTTCTGATAATGGTGTAGAAATACTGGCTGGCGTGACAGAAGATTTATGACTATAATATATATGAGCAATATATTCCGACTTATTGGATTATAGTTATTTTATACCAAAAATATATTTTAGTAAATTATCTTGATTCATAATTTTATATAAGTCAATTTTGCTAGTTTTATAAGCATCTTTTATATTTTTCATATTTTGATCAAATTTATTTTTTTCTTTGGGAGAAAGTTTTGGCGCTCTGCTTTTTATATAATGCAAATATTTCAAAACATCTGGTAATTTTATTTTTGATATCAATATATCACTAATTTCTACGAATCTATTTATAAGTTCTTGAAGAATATCTATACCATCAGAAGAATTATCCAATTTTTTCATTTTTTTATCAAAATTCAAATCTACTGTATATAGTATTTCTTTTATTTTTTTTACATCGGTATCTATTTTTGATTTTACTTCAAATCATAATTTATTGGTAAAATATTTATCTGTTTCTTTGTAAAATTTACTTTTTATTTTTGCTAATTCTTTTTTGAATTCTGATCAAGAGTTTATATTTTGATATAAATCTAAAACTTCAGTTCTCAAAACTTCATAAAAAAGCTCAGATAGATCCTCAGATATATCACTCAAGTCAAATAATTTATTTTGATAATCTAGTTTTTTTGACATTTTTGATAAAAAAATATGATATTACGATCATATTATAAGCATAAAGCTATTTTTTGTCAAATTATTTTTGTCAAAATCAAAATGAATTTATTTTTTATAAAATCTATATACTATTTTGCCTTTATTATTTGATATAGTTTGAAATGGCTCATGTTTAGCAAAAGCAAATGTATTGCATACAATCACTGTGCCAGAATCCAATCCATCCCAAAGCCAATCCTCCATATCAGCCATGAAGTCAGGAAATAAATATATATATACATAATTCCATCATGCTAAATCTGCTGTATATATATCAGCTTTGCGAAGTTCTATATTTTGTAATTTACCCAAAAATTTATATATATTATGGATTGTCTGACCTCGTCAGATAGCGAAACTATTGATATCATATCCGAGTCCATAAGTCAGATTATATCTATGATATATATACCTCAAAGTCCCACCATCACCACAGCCAAGATCTAATATCTTGGCTCACTTTTTCCGATTATATTTATCTAGCAAACTAAGCTGTCGTCAGAAACTGTTTACAAAAGGTGGAAGTTTACGATTATGTCGAGTATTTGTAAAAAAACTATATCCTATATATATGATTAGTAATAGTGAAATAATACATAGGATAAACATTAAAACCTTGAAGATGAGCATCGTAAAATATTTATTTGTAAATATATGACATTACTGATCAAACTATAAGTCACTGTGCTATTCATCGGCATGTATCTACAATAACTACCATAAGAGGATATCATTTCACAAAAGAGTAATTTGTGAAATTATAAGTGCCATACATAGCAAGTCACATAATCAATCAACTAAGTATTATAGTTTGTCTATCTGCATCATTTGTGATCAGAAAATATAATATAGTACCATATCATACGGACATAATCAATCGAGCTAGTATTCATATATATATATTGAGATTCATTTTGCCATCAAGCATTTCTGACATATATCCAAGATATTTTGGATAAAAATCTCATGATATAACTTTTAGTCGCAATCAGTCCAGAATAATCAATAATAAGAATACTACTCATATGATTTGTAACAACTTCATTTTGATAATTTGGGTATATATATAAAATATTATTTATCATTTTTGCTAATTCTGTCAGCTACCATCATAGCGCTTATCAAGCACATTGGCATACCGATACCTGGAGTCGTGTATCCACCTGCATAATATAGTCATGAAGCTTTTTTGCTATAATTTGCAGGTCTTCGGATTGCTGATTGGAAAAATGTATGTGCTAGTCACAGGGCTGTTCATTTGTAAGCATTATAATAAGATTCAAACTGTGGAAGTGAGAATGTTTGCTGAAACTGTATTCTGCTACGAAGATCTGGTATATCACAAGCGCGAGATATATCATCTATCATAAAGTCAGCATATTTTGCTAATATATCATCACTATATTCTAGTCATGGAGCGATCGGCACTAGCAAAAATAGATTTTCCTTACCTTCTGGAGCTGTGCTAGGATCAGTTTTGCTAGGATTGCATATATAGTAACTTGGATCTGTAGGTCGTATAGGATTCTGGAAGACTTCAGAAAATCACTTTTTCCAATCATGATTGAATATCAAAGTATGATGCTGTAATTGTGGTAGCTTACCGTCTACTCAAAGATATAATATAAATCACGATGGACTTATGACTTTTTTGGCTCGGTAGGATTCTGGATAAGATTGGTATTTTGGTTCCAGAAGTTTAGTTTCTGTGTGATGCATATCTGCATTAGATATAATAATATCTGCGGGTATATATATATTATTATTTATAGAAGTGGAATTTCACCCTTCGGGCACCTTGTCTGACTTAACTATTTGCTGTTCAAAATATTTATCATATATATTCCATTGTTGAGATAGATGAAATCTACCAAATCATATAAATATATTATATCATTTATCTAAATACTCTAATACAGTTTTAGTGATACACATATCTCTATAATTTCATCATAGATAAGAAGTATAATTTGATCTAGAATCTCACTCTGGTGAGGCTTCACTTCTAAATTCATCAATATTATCAAAATCTATTTCTTTGTTATATATATCTTTATATGTTTTTTTTAGTAATTCTAGAGAATACATTTCTCAACATATATATTTTATAGATGTATCTTCTCAATAAAACCATTGTAAAAATTCTTCTATTGTTTTATCTTTTTCTCATCTATGTCGTCTAGTTATGATTACCAAAAATCTATCATATAATATATATTTATCTTCTATTCACATAGATTTCAAATAATCAATATATTCTATTTTTGTTGGTTCTGGAGATTCAAATGGTATATTATATTTTTCAGAAATTCTAACTAAAGCTTGTGTACATGAAGCTCGTTCTGTATCCAATATTCTTTGTTTATCTATTCATTTAGCATTTTCTACAAGAATGATATTATTTTTTCATTTATTTTTTTGATAAAAATCTTCTGCAAATTCATTTATTTCTTCATATTGTGGATGATCGTAATCTGGTGTATGATGATCGCCAAAATAATATAATTGGTTATCTCACCATATATGTTTTTTGTAAACTTCATCATAATCTTCACGATTTAATTCACTAGATCATTGTTCTTGAGATAATATATATGTATTTATCAACTGATCATTAGTCAGACTACCAGAATTCGAAGAATTCAGTCCCCTTGCGGGATTCTTATTCTTTATATATATACCTTTAGCTTTACCTTCTACTACATCAATTTTTTCCACTTTGCTATTGTACACAAATTTTACTCATGCTTTAATAGCTATTTTTTCTAATGATTTGATGATTTCGTGAATTCATCATTTTGGATAAAATACTCACTGATTGAAGTCTACATGCGACATAATATTGAAAAGAGCTGGAGTTTTGTACGGTGAAGTGCCCAAAAAAACCGACGGATACATAAGTATTTTCTTGAGTCTTTCGTCTTTTACAAATTTGGATACATAATTGTAAAGCGTCGTAAATATATTTAGTTTTAGTCATTCTATTCACATTTTAGGATCCATAAAATCCCATATACTATCAAAATTTTTGTATACAAACTGATTCATAGCTATATTGTACTGATATTCTGCAGACTTCAGATATTTGCGAAGCTGCTCACCTGCTCAGAGTTCTATAGATTCAAAAGTTTCTGCTGCCTTATCTATGTCACTATATATATCTATCATTTGAGATTTGGTGATAGAATCGGAATTATCTGACTTATCTCATTGCGTTTTTTCTGATTTGAAAAATACTCTATAGCTAGGACTTAGCTTTTGCAATTCAAAATGATCAGATATATTTTCGCCAATTGCAGCAAAATATTTCTCAAAAGCATCTGGCATCAAGTATCGACTTGGTCACATATCTCGCTTATATCCATTTGCTTCTAGCAAATTTGCACGACCGCCTGGTTTGTCATTTTTTTCTACTACAGTCACATCGTATCATTTTTTGGCCATAAGTATAGCAGAACCTAATCCGCCAAATCCAGCTCATATTACTACAATTTTTTTGTTATTTTCCATTTTTTGATTATTTACTTGATTTTTATAAAATTTTGATTATAATATATTTTGTCTATTAGACTTCAATAAATATTCTTACGACACAGATGAAAGATTCTGCGAGGAATATTTTTTTTATTTGTTGTAAAAACTAAGTAATTCATATCTCATAGATCATTTACGAAAAAAATATTTCTTGACTATAAATCTAAAAAATATAGTTTCGATTATTATGGTATTTTGATCTTCTGAACTTATATCATATTTTTGCAATAAAAATTCAAAACATTCTATAATTTTTATCCTCCTATATATATCCAAATTACTATATTTACAATTCGCTCAACTTAGTCAGTATTTTTTTATAAATATATTAAAGAATACCTTTTTACCATTTTTGATAGTCAAAAAGTGATTTCAAATATTTGTTTTTGGATAATTGTTTATTATTCAAAGAGCCTTATTTCTTGCATCTATATATTTATCAAATTCCATTATAGACTATCAATTGACTTTTATAAAAACAATAAACATCATATATATATCTATCTATCATAAATCTTCAAGCCAAATTATTCAAATTTGCTAAATTTACGATTGCAAAAAAAGTCAGAATATATAATAATATATATATGCAAAATGACATAAATCATAAATCTTGACGACAGCTTATGAAACAATTTGGCACTAGCTATTTTTGGGCTACATTATTATTACCTAGCAATATACAATACCAAACAGTAGAACTATACAAATATGTCCGCATACCAGACCAAATAGTAGATAACCCAAATCAAACTCTAAAATATAAAGAAAAAGAATTATCTGACTTATATACTCATCGAAAAAATATATATACCCAAAACGATATCCATGATGAATTGATGTGAAATTGGCTATATATACTCAAGTCCAAAAATATCCCTAATATATATATGGATGCTTTCCGAAAAGCTATGCAAGAAGATCTCACTACCAATAGATATCAAACTTATAGCCAATTACAGTCATATATGCATGGGTCAGCCGAAGTAGTAGGATTGACAATGTGTGAATTGATATGATATGATTTGAGGTATAAGCAACAGACTCTAACTGGTGCTTGCAAACTAGCTGAAGCTATGCAATTGACCAATTTTTTGAGAGATGTGATGGAAGATTGGACGGAGCTTGGGCGTATATATATGCCAAGCGATGAATTGGCAAAATTTGATTTAAATTATCAGGATATTCTGACTTTTTGTAATACTAAGCAAATAAATAATCGCTGGATAGAGTTTATGCGTGAGATGATATATAGATGCGATAAATTATATGACGAAGCAAATGATAGTATCAAATATCTATCTTCAGATAGTCGCGATGCTGTATACATATCATCTTGTCTATATAGAGCAATTTTGCGTAAGATAGAATCCATATGATATAACCAATTTGCCTACAGTGCCAAAACAAATCGCCGAAATAAACTTCAAGTAATTGCAAAAAAACAACTATTTCGTAAATATATCATGTTTCAAAATATATAAAGTCAGATTATTTTATTTATATACATCAAAAAATGAATTTCAAAAAAGTAATATCAATAAGTCGCCCTAGGTTTTTGCTGTATGAATTTGGTACATATATGGTAGGTATATTGGCGGCAATATATTGGCTAAACATAAACACACCATTAGAAAAATGACTTTATTGATTGTATATGATACGATCTAATATATCAATTATTCTAGCTTTTGGGATATACTTTCTCATACCTGCAAATATATATATCTATGGCATCAATGATATATATGACTATGAAACTGACAAAAATAACCCTAAAAAACAGTGATATGAAGACTTAGTCACACCAGCTGAGCAAAAATCATTGCGAAAATGGATATTAGCTAGCAATTTGCCATTTTTATTATTGATGACTCAGCTAGATATATATACCAATATTATTTTCTTGTTATTTTTATTTTTTGCAGGACAGTATAGCGCATATCCTATTAGAGCCAAAATTAGACCCATAATAGATAGTTTGTTTTCTGCTTGACACTATGTGGCGACCGCCGTATTTGCTTTTGTAATGCTTGCGTGAGTAGAGAATATAAACCGAGTATATATATGAGCTGGCATACTATGGTGTATGGCTATGCATATATATAGCGCTATCCCAGATATCAA
>JAYWGF010000023.1:0-9194 GCA_043778395.1 bacterium
AAGCTTATACAATCATGAGGTATATATATATGAGTAGATAAGATAAGTGAACAGTGATATATATTGCAAGATAGCGATTTTGTAAACTGAGTATGTATGATAAGTAAAGGTAAGAAAAATATCAAATTTGTAGTGAAAAAATAATTTATAGTCTATCAACTAATAAATGTGAGTTTTATTTATACTAGTAATACAAACATTTATATTTAGATATGAGAGTGCAAAGTCCCCCTTGCGGGGATACTCGCTAAAATAAAAAATAATAATTACACATTATATAATAAAAAGAGTATATACTTGATTTTTGTATATACATTTTTACATACATATATATATTTATTATGACCGTAGCAGAACTTAGCAAAATGACCAGCTTCCTGACTCCAGATAGATTTGTAAGTATTAGAGAAATACAAAAATCTCCTACCAAGGTACTTACTGGCATCAAGTTAGTAATGAATGGCAGTAAACCAAAGGGTATATATATAGACATGAAACAGCGACAAGGGCGATGATATGATTTGGAGAGAATACAATCCGAGCTTTTCAAAACAAATAATTAATTTATGTCTTGATTTATATATTATTGATAAAAAGTATCAAATATATATATTGTAGATATAAAAATGATTTTATGAAATAAATATGGATATGTCTTCTAGAAATAAAACTATAAAATATGAAAATTTGGAACAAATAGATTTATATAATGAAATAAAAAAAGATTTTTATTCTATAAATTTATCATTAAATAAAATAATACATTGAGATGCTATTGGCTTAATAAAAAAAATTCCCAGTAATAGTATTGATCTAATACTAACAGATCCTCCATATAATTTAGATAAAAATTACGCTGGTACAAAATTTTCTTCTACTGATAATAATAATTATGAAATTTGGTTAGATTTACGAATTAGTGAATGTCAAAGAATATTAAAAAATGAATGAAGTATATATATATGCTGTGATCGAAAGAGCTCAATACCAGTATATAATATTATGAATAAATATTTCATTATGAAAAATAGAATAACGCGAGAAAGAGAAAAATGAAGATGAGCTAGCAATAATTGGAAAAATAATATTGAAGATATATATTTTGCAGTTAAAAATGATAAAAAATATAAATTTAATCTTAATGATGTAAAAATTAAAAAAAGAGTTATAGCTCCATATAAAAATGAAAATTGAGAAGCTAAAGATCGATTTACTGAAAATTGAGAAAATTATAGAATGACATGCCCATCAAATATATGGACTGATATAACTATACCATTTTGGAGTATGTCAGAAAATACAGAACATCCAACGCAAAAACCAGAAAAAGTTATAGCTAAGCTTATATTAGCTAGTAGTAACAAATGAGATATCGTGTTTGATCCATTTTTATGAAGTTGAACTACCGCTGTTGTTTCAAAAAAACTTTGAAGAAATTTTATAGCCTTTGAAAAAGAAAACGATTATTGTGTTATATCTCAACATAGACTTAATTTAGCAGATAATAATATAAATATACAATGAATAGAAAATTGAATATTTCTTGATAGAAATGCTAGTATTACAAAAACTAAAGATAAATGATTTCAAGCTATAAACTCTTTATTTAATAAATAAACTACAAATAATGAATAATTTCTTTTCAAATAGCTATTATAAAGAGATAGAATTAAATATATTTAATTTTTTAAATAAAAATTTGGATTTAATACCAAAGAATATATTAAATAGTCCTCGTAGTATATGAGATAAAATAGAAGAAATTATTAGAAATAATATAGAAAATATAATTATATGAATAAAAGACTATCAATGAGAATTTGAAAGAAGAGCTATGGCAGATTTAGCCTTTTGAGATGAAAATTGAAATTTTTATGTTATAGATGTAAAAACACATAATTTAGAAACTGAATTTAATATGCCAAATCTAATTTCAGTTCAAAGAATTTCTAAATTTTATAGAAACGACAATAGTTTCTTTGTTATATTAAAAGTAGATTATAGTATAAGCAAATGACTTATTATAAACAAAGTTGAATTTACTGCTATAGAGCATATAGATCGATCGTGTTTGACTTTGTGAGCCTTATGATGGTGACAAATACAAATCTCTAATGCTAATATAGTAAGAATAAATAGACAACAAAATAAAAAAGATCGAATGCTTTTCCTATGCAATAAAATGATAGATAGTTTTTATCCTAATGAGATATATAAAATATCAGATAGAATAGAATATTTTAGAGTTGAGAAATCTTTTTGGTTGGAAAAATAAATATCAAGTCAGAATATCTGGCTAATATATATATTTTATATATTTTATAAATCAATCTTATGGCTCAAATAAAAGAATATGTACTATCTCAACTAAATGAAGAACAATGAAAATCAGCAATCCATACTACTACAGATCAGCTAATACTAGCTGGAGCGGGTAGTGGTAAGACTCGTGTTTTGACTTATAAGATTGCGTATATGATTTATGAATTATGAATAAATCCAGACCATATATTGGCAGTAACTTTTACAAATAAGGCGGCCGCAGAAATGAAGGTCAGATTATCTCAAATTTGAAAAGATATATGAGAAAAATTTGCCATAAACGGAAATAATTATAATTATAGATGGATAGGCACTTTTCATGGTATGTTTTTGCGTATGCTAAAAGAAATATATAGTGATAAAAGCTTAGGTTTTGGTTACAATACAAACTTTGGTATTTATGATGATGGAGAAGCAAAATCAACAGTCAATAAAATTATAAAAGAGCTAAAACTAGAACAAAAGATAGAACTAGATGTGGCTCGTAGGACTATCAGTAAACTAAAAAATGAATGAATTACCGCAAATAAATATCTACACATGACGGTTACACATCAAGATGAATATATATGAATGATATATGAGCAGTATGAAAAAGAATTGTTGAGGAGTAATATGATGGATTTTGATGATTTATTGTTGCAGCCATATATAGTATTTCGCAAGCATGAAGAATTATTATCAAATTGGGCAAACAGATGGAGATATATAATGGTGGACGAAGCGCAAGATACCAATTGGATACAGTTTGAATTGATGAAGCTGCTGACTAGCTGCGGGACTAAGATAACTTTTATATGAGACGATTATCAAAGTATATATCGCCGAAGGTGAGCTATGATGGATAATTTCCTAAATGTAGATAAATTTTGGCCAGATATAGTCACAAACAAACTACAAATAAATTATCGCAGCAAATCTCATATAGTGCAAGCAGGCAACAGCGTCATAGCCAATAATCGCAAGCAATATCAAAAAATCGTCACCGCTCACCGTGAAGCTTCAGAAAAAATAATTCATATAGAAAATGTAAATGAAATTGATGAGGCCAAAAATGTCATAGATCTTATCAAAAAATTCCAAAAAGATAAAAATATGACTCGATCAGATTTTGCTATATTGTATCGTAAAAATGCACAGAGTGCAGCATTTGAGCAGTTTTTGATTATGGAAAACATACCTTACAAAATATTTGGTTGATTCAAATTTTTGGAGCGTAAAGAAATCAAAGATATATTATGATATATGAAATTTATCAATAATACTAGCGATAATGTTTCACTAAAAAGAATTATAAATACGCCAACTAGAGGCATATCTATGGATACTGTAAGCAAATTAGAATGATATAGTTTTCAAAAAGACTTAAATATATGGGATATCATAAATAGTCAGACTCATTTGCAATCTGTATGAATATCTAGTCGTGCCATAGAGAGCATCATCAAGTTTAATACTATGATAAATTATATATTATCTTTTTTGGATGGTTTTACGCCTAGTCAGATAATAGAAAATATAGTAAATATGACCAAATACAAAGAATATCTTGTAGAAAAAGAATGAAAATCCATCTGACAAGAAAAAATAGATAATATATGAGAGTTGATAAATATTGCTAGTAAGTATGACATTTCATAAATATCGTAATTATTTTAATATTTATATCATATATATAAGTAAAATAATCTGACTTTTTATATTTTTTGTCAATGTATAAATTTATCGTAATAATAATTTTTATCCTTTGTTTATTTGATTTATTGTATATTTTTATCACATAATATATATATGTCAATCAGTATTATTTTTGTCAGAATATTTATAATCTATATATACTAGTTTATAACTACTAAAAGTCTATTTTTTGAAAAAGTTATATAATTGATAAAAATGCCAAAAATCCATTGCAAAGGCTACAAAACTATATATATAAGTATTGTACAATTTATTTTATTATAAAAAACTAAAAAACTATGACTAAAACAATGCTAATAGCTCATTTGGCTGAAAAGTCTAAAATGACAAAAAAAATGTCTGCTGAAGTATTACAATTATTGATAGATGGTATAGTAGCTACCGTAAAATGAGGTGACGAAGTAAGAATACAAGGTTTTTGAACTTTTAGAGCTAACGAAAGAGCTGCTAGAAATGGTGTAAACCCAAAAGATCCTTCTCAAAAAATTAAAATTCCTGCAATGAGAGTAGTATCATTCAAAGCTTGATCTGACTTCAAAAAAGCAGTAAAAGCATCAAGACTAAAAGCACATAAATAACACGAAAAATAATCTACTTATATAAGGGTAGATTTTTTTGTAAATATGAATATATACATTAATTTAATTAGTGTTTATTCTATCATTGAGAAATATGTTTTTGGGGTTTTTATTTATATGATTTTGTATTTTAGTTTTTAGAGTTGGGTATATATCACATATAGCTATAAACTCTTCTTGTGATATAGTGGATATCATCAAAGGTTTATGATGATTATACAACATAGGATACATTGTTCAATTTTTGTAGGTTTTTTTGGAAATATCTATATATATACTATAAGAGCTTTTGTTATTTTTTATAAACACATTATCATATTTTAATAACTCTAATATACTTGTGATTGATTTTTGTATATCTATATCTTTTTGAGTTTGTATTAGTGAAATTTTAGTATTTACCAACTTGTTTTTTGATAATTTTTGAGTTTTTTTTAGTTTTTTCTGATAATCCAAAAGCGATTTTATTTCTTCTTGGTTTGCTTTTATTTCATTTATAATATCTTTCACTGATATATCTATATTATTTATTTTTTTATTTATATTAGGTATTATTTCATTTTGTATTTTTAATTTTTCATTGTTTAATCTTTGGGTTTTTTCTCTAGATTTTATTATATCAGCATTTTTAATATCTGACAGTTTTCATATATCTATAGACAGTTTTGATATATCCGCTGATAATTTATTATCTATTTCGTTGATTTTGAGTATATATTCTTGTATTCTATTTTGATGATATATTTTTGTATCTTCCAATTTTGATATATCTTGACTTGATGATATTATATTTTTTTCTAATTCTACAATTTTTAGTTTTGATATTTTGATATTTTTGATATATTTTATTTTGGCTTTATATATATCTTCTTGAAATTTTCTTTGTATTTGATAATTTTTGAAATTTTTATTTTTTGATAAATTTGATATATTTTTTTGATTTTCCAAAAATGCATCATCTGTAGTATTTAGGTAATTTATAGGAACTTTTTGATGTTGTGTTACTAGTTCTTCATCAATTAAATTTTTTTGATTTTTTATTTTGGGTATATCACTAAAATTTGTAGGATATATATATTCTTCAATATTTGTAGCAAATTTTTTTATTGAATTTTTTCTTGATTTAGATTTATGATCTTGGTTTGCTTGTGTGACTAATTCATGTTTTTGTGCAAATTCAGTTTTTTTTGTGTAAGTTTTTTGATTTTGCAAATCAAACTTCAATTCTGCTTTTTTTTTATCAAATTGATATACTTGTTTGAATATTTTTAGTAATGACATCGTATATTCATGATCTTGTTCTGCTATAGATCAATACAATGATCATATTTCTACAGGCGTCAAGTCATAAAGGTCAGAATATTTTATATTTGTATAAATAGCTCCCTTTTGATCAAAATTTTTTGGCTTTATTGTTATTCATTTACTTTTTACAAAATTGATAATTTTGAGGTATATGTATCATGAAGGATTTTTTTCAAAATTTGTAGGTAAATTAAAACCATCAAGCTTCATATTTTGTTTTATTTGATTTGAGGCTTTTGCTTTTGCTTGTTGTGTATTATCAATTTTTAGTAATATTTTTTTTATTTCATCTGAAGTAGTAACACTAGTAACCGCATTATTAACAGCTAATTCAATTTCTGGCAAAACCGATTTTAACTCTGACACTATATCTTTAATAAACATTTTTTTATATTAAATATAAATACATATATAGTATATATAAATTATTATAAAAGTCAATTAAATATTTTGGTGATGATTCTGATTTATATATATCATATTTTTTACTATCATGAATATATTTCGGCAAATTTTATTGTTGAATAATGATTATATTTATATATATTATTATTATATCCTGACCGATTGATTACTACGATTCATATCATAGAGGAAAGTCCTGACGGCAAAAACATGCTGAAAGCTAACGGCTTTTGGATCTTATAGAAATATAGCAAAGGAAAGTGCCGCAGAGATGATACTATTTTGATTTATCAGAAAAAAGGTGAAAATACCAAGGTGATAATATATATTAGCTACTTGGACTCAATTTGGTGGAATGCCAAATGAGTGGTAAACCCCAGCAGCCGCAATCTTGATATCTTTATGTTATCGGAGCAAAAAATGACTATAAGTCACTTTAGACAAATTATCAATTAATACAGAATCAGGCTTATAGGTCAGGATATATATTATATACTAAAATAAACTTGACTTTTTATAAATTAGAAATTAGTTAATCATTAACTTGATATATATAAAAAATATATTACAAGAATTATAAAATAATAATACATATAATCAAACATATAACAATAGATTATCAACTTGGTAGTCTATTTTTTGTAAGTCAGAATATTATTTATATCACAAATCATAACTTCATATTGCAAAAAAGCTAATATTATATATATTGTGGATGTACAAAATTTGTAAGGCCTTAGCTCAGTGGTAGAGCGGGAGTCTCCAAAGCTCTGCGCCGTGGGTCCAATTCCCACAGGCCTTGTATATAATATTTGCCGTCGTAGCTCAGCTGGTAGAGCGCATCCATGGTAAGGATGAGGTCACGAGTTCGATCCTCGTCGGGGGCTAATATATTTTACCAACCAATAATATATTGAAAACACTACCAAAATATATATATTGGGGTTGCATTATCGGGGACTAGCTCAGATGGCTAGAGCGCTCGCTTTGGGAGCGAGAGGTCGTGAGTTCGAGTCCCACGTTCCCGATATTTGTGTTTTTGGGTGTATAGCTCAGTTGGTTAGAGCGCATCTCTGATAAGGATGAGGTCGATGGTTCGAGTCCATCTATACCCACCATTATATTATTTTTAATAGAAAAATTTATATATATCATATATAGTCTGACTACTAATATTTATCTATAAACATCAAATATATCAAATAAAATTTCAAAAAATATTCAAATAAGTTAATTGATTTCATTGGTATTATGCACAAAGTCTGATATATATTATTTACATAATATAATACAAACATATAATATATCGCGTATAAAGGGTGCAGCTTTGGATATTTATTTATAATGCAAAGCAAGTTTCAAAACTAATAAATCTTTATTACGAATACTTGCAAAAGTATTTTTTGTTTATTATGATATTTACCAATTTTATTTATGATAATAACACACAATTTATTATATCATATTGAAATCAAATCATAAAACTTTATAAGATAGATATTTATAATTTTATTACCAAAATATGAAATCAATAAAAATTATAGCCTCAATAATAATATTTTTGGCTTATATATGATATATATATATATTAGCCATAAACAATACTGCAGTATTTAATTTGGATTATATCAGTACTAGTAATGCATGATATGTATGACTTTGATTGATATTGACAACTTTACTAGTCATCATACTATATATAAGTAATATTCTGACCAAAAATCCCAAAATAGTAGTAAGTATATTAGGAGTATTAGTGATATTATTGTGAAAATATGTCTTATTGGATGAATGGAAACAAGGTGTATATATATCTGATATTACTGCACTAATGTGAGTACTAATATGCGTATTGACACGATTTGGTATATTATTAACCAAACCTATATATGCAAAATGAGAATATAACAAAAAAGTAGAAATAATAGAAGCGTAAATTATAGAATTGCAAATATTACCGTAATGTAAATTAGGTTTTTTGTTACGCAAATATATCATAAACCTTATCCAAAAAATCAACTAAAAATACTAGAATTTCAACTTTCTGAAGCATTTTCTGACATAACAGTGACTGTATCTATAGATATATCTGAAGGCAAGCTCCATTCATAGCTAATATCATCTCGTAATTCTTTTAACTGTCAATAACTACTTGGGTGCTTTATAATTACAGCAAAGTTGGATGAAACACTGTGCTCATATTTGAGTTGAAATATTTGATGTGATTTGATAATATAGTCTATTCATTTTTGATAAAAATCTTCTGATTTAGTAAGCAAAAATTCATTGATTTTTGATTCATCTCAAGTAAAATATATTATCATAATTCATCAGCCATTTGGTATCATTTCGTCTGTTGTTTCTATGTTTGTCATATGTTTGTTTTTTTTGATAAAATATTGATAATGTATAGTATATTATTTTGCTACAATCTAGTATATATATAATCAAATAATTGTCAAATTTGTTTTTTGGATTGTTTTGATGAGGTAAATATATATATTATAATTCTTTATAAAAAAATATATATATGTCATATTTTGCAATACTAGGTAAACATCCAAAACTTTCTTTGGCGGAATTATCAATACTAAAGCCAGAAAACATAAATATTATCAATAATAATATAGTGATTTTTAATATAGCAAAAGAGTCAGATTATATGACTAATATACTAAATAATCTAGCGGGTATAACTAAATGGTGAAAAATAGTCAATTTGGAAGATATGAGTCTAAGTGGCAAAACTATAGGTACAAATGATGATGATTTTGGTATGGAGCTCAAAAAAAAATATGGTGCTAAGAGATATAAATTTGTAGAAATGCAAAAATCTGACTTAGAAATCAAAAAAGAATGAATAGAAATAATAAAAATAAAAGAAAA